>DATJTM010000194.1:0-11045 GCA_035503395.1 Luteitalea sp. | reverse complement strand
CGATCTCGACAAAGCCGTTGCCGTCGGCGCGCGCGAAGCGGATCTTGTGGTACGCGCCGGGGACCTCACGATCCTCCAGCTCCGCCTGGGCGACGGCGGTCTTGAAGTCGACGTCCCACAGCGTCGGCGCCTCGAGCTGATACGCCTGGCCCTTCTCGAGCAGGCGCAGGAACGCCAGCTGCGAGATCTTTTGAGCGCGCGTCCCGATGGTCGCGTAGGTCATCGACCAGTCGACCGACAGTCCGAGATAGCGCCACAGGTGCTCGAAGGCCTGCTCGTCCTGCTCGGTCAGTCGCGTGCAGAGCTCGATGAAGTTCGGGCGCGAGACGGAGATCGGCTGCTTGGGCGGCGTTGCCGGCGGCTCGAACGCCGCGTCGTAGGGCAGCGACGGATCGCACCGCACGCCGAAGTAATTCTGCACGCGACGCTCGGTGGGCAGGCCGTTGTCGTCCCACCCCATCGGATAGCAGACCGCGAAGCCGCGCATCCGCTTGTAGCGGGCGATGACGTCGGTGTGGGTGTACGAGAAGACGTGGCCCACGTGCAGCGAGCCGCTGACGGTCGGTGGCGGCGTGTCGATCGCGTAGACCTCGTCGCGCGGACGGGTCCGGTCGAAGGTGTAGACGCCATCGGCGTCCCACCGCGGCTGCCACTTGCCTTCGAGGCCCTCGAGGGCCGGTTTCTCTGGAACGCGGGACGGTCGCTGGGGGCTCGAGGCCTCGGACATCACCCGATGATCGTAGGGGGTGGTCCGCTCGCCCGCAAGGCCCGGTCGGCCGGCTAGCGCACGCCGGCCTTGATCCGCTCGATTTCTTCCGTGATCAGGCGCTCGGCGACGTCGAGGACGCGGGCCGACACCACCTCGCGGAGCACCTGATCGGTGAGCCGCTGCGCGACCCGCCGCGCCACTTCGTCGATGAACGCCTCACTTGGCGTCGACGGGACCTTCGACGCCGGTGTCGCTTCGCCCCGCTCCTCTGCCAGCATCGCCGAGAAGGCGGTCGCGAGGCTCGGCGGCGTCGACGACGGGCTCGCGCTCCCGGCAGGCTCGGGCGACGTGGTCGCCTCCGCCTCGATGGCACGCTCGACGGGCGCGGCAGCGGCCGCCGGCTCGACGCGCGACAACGTCGTCCGTCCCTGGCGCGCCGCGAGATGCTGGTCGAGTCGCGTCGCGTAGGTGTCGACGTCCGGCGCGAGAGCCACGACGCCTTCCCCGGCCGTGACGGTGCCGCCCGGTCGGGGCGGGGCGAACTCGCCGAGCGACTCGCCGCGTTCGCCGCCGAGCATGCGCTTGACCAGCGACACGACCTGCTGCGGCTCGAACGGCTTGACCAGCACCGCATCGGCCCGACAGGCCAGGGCGCGCTGGTCGTCGATCGGCTCGAAGGCGCCCGTCATCAGCACGACCGGCACCTGGGCGAGCGAGGTTTGCCCGCGCACCCATGCCGCGACGTCGTAGCCGTCGCGGGCCGGCATGGTCGTGTCGGCGAGGATGACGTCGGGCGCGTGTCCGGCACCGAGGTACCCGACCACCTCGTCGCCGTCGCTGAACGAGACGACCTTGAAACCCTCGTCGGCAAACGTCAGTTCGATCACGCGCTGGACCGTGACGCTGTCATCGGCCAGCAGCAGCGTGTGGCTCATGGCGGTGAGCGTAGTCAGCGCGTCCCCGATCGTCAAGCGGACCGGTCGTCGGCCGTTCGGTCGACGCGCCGCCGACGTTGAGGTCTAAGGCCGAGTTGAGTTGGTCGGCTCTAGCGAGGATTCGATGCGTCGTGTGTTGAAAGCCGTCGGTGTGCTGCTCGGATGTCTGGTGCTGGTCGCGGTGGCAGGACTCGGCTATCTGTTCGTCGCCTATCCGAAGGTGGGGCCGGCCGGCGACGTCCGCGTCGAAGGGACACCGGAGCGCATCGCCCGCGGACAGTACCTGGCCAACCACGTGTCGGTGTGCACCGACTGCCACAGCCAGCGTGACTACACGAAGTACGCCGGGCCCATCCGTCCCGAGTCGTTCGGCGCCGGCGGCGAAGTGTGGGACGAGAGCATCGGCTTCCCCGGCCGCGTCGTCTCTCGCAACCTGACGCCAGCCGGACTCGGCACGTGGACCGACGGCGAGATCCTGCGCGCATTCACCGAGGGTGTCTCGCGCGACGGCACGCCGCTGTTCGAACTGATGCCGTACACGACGTACGGCCGACACATGGCGCGCGAGGACGCGCAGGCGATCGTCGCCTACCTGCGCACGTTGCCGACGCGGCAGGTCACGCTCCCCGAGCGACACCTCAACTTCCCGCTGCCGCTGGTCGTGCGCACGATGCCGGTGGCCGCGAGCCAGCCGGCGACGGCGCCGAAACCGTCCGACGGCCGTGCGTACGGCGAATACCTCACGCGCATCGCCGCCTGCGCCGATTGCCACACGCCACGCGACGAGTCGATGGCGCTGCGGACTGACCGTCACCTGTCCGGTGGGCAGGAATTCATCATGCCCAACGGCCTGATCGCCCGCTCGGCCAACCTCACGCCCGATGCCACCGGCCTGCGCGGCTGGACCCGCGAGACGTTCGTCGCCCGTTTCCGCGCCTTCCGGGACGGCGCCGGCTACGTGCCGGTCGCGTCGTCGGACTTCAACACGCCGATGCCGTGGGGACCGTATTCCGGGATGAGCGACGACGATCTCAACGCGATCTTCGACTATCTCCAGAGCGTGCCGGCCATCGCCAACACCGTCGAGAAGGTCGGTCGGCGCGCTGCCGACGAGTAAGCGCCAGACGTCAGATCGCGGGCCGGACGTGCGTCCGGATGTGATCGACGATGGCGCTCATCGGCGTGCCGGGCAGAAAGATGCCGCGCACGCCGAGCGCCTCGAGCCGGGCGATGTCCTGGGCAGGGATGATGCCGCCGACGACGACGAGCACGTCGTCGAGGCCCTGTTCGCGCAGCAGCGTCATGAGCCGCTCGCACACCGGCAGGTGGGCGCCGGACAGGATCGACAGGCCGATGACGTCGGCATCCTCCTGCAGCGCGGCCGTCGCAATCAGCTCCGGCGTTTGCCGCAGGCCGGTGTAGATCACTTCCATGCCGGCGTCACGCAATGCCCGCGCAATCACCTTGGCGCCACGATCGTGTCCGTCGAGGCCGGGCTTGGCGATCACGACGCGAATGCGGCGGCCGTCGTCGCCCCTCCGAAGGCGTTCGAGCCCTGCGCGCTCCTCGACGTTCATATCTCCGCGCGCTCCTGGTATTCGCCCCAGACGTCGCGCAGGGCATCGCACATCTCCCCCACCGTCGCGTACGCGCGCACCGCATCGAGGATCGGCTCCATCATCGGGCCGTCGTGACGGGCGCTCTCGCGCATCGCGGCCAGAGCCGACGCGACGGCGCCGGCATCGCGCGTAGTCTTGATGCGCTCCAGCTGCGTCAGCTGCGTCTCGGCGACCGAGTCGTCGATGTACAGGATCGGCGGCGCGCTGTCGTCGTCGGACGTGAACGCGTTGACGCCGACGACGAGACGCTCCCCTTGCTCCACCGCGCGCTGATCGCGATAGGCGCTGTCGGCGATTTCGCGCTGCGGATAGGCCTGCTCGATGGCGGCGACCATCCCGCCGAGCCGGTCGATGCGCTCGATGTAGGCCATCGCCTCGGCTTCGATCCGATCGGTCAGGGCCTCGACGAAGTACGAGCCGCCGAGCGGATCGGTGACCGCGGTCACACCGCTCTCGTGCGCAATGATCTGCTGCGTCCGCAGCGCCAACGTCGCCGCTTCGGTGGTCGGCAGCGCCAGCGCTTCGTCGAGCGAATTGGTGTGCAGCGAGTTCGTCCCGCCGAGCACGCCGGCCAGCGCCTGCAGCGTGGTGCGCACCACGTTGTTGTACGGCTGCTGCGCCGTCAGCGAGACGCCGGCCGTCTGCGTGTGGAAGCGCAGCATGCAGGCGCGTTCGCTGGTCGCCCCGAAGCGCTCGCGCATGGTCCGCGCCCAGATCCGCCGGGCCGCGCGGTACTTGGCGATCTCCTCGAAGAAGTCGCTGTGCGCGTTGAAGAAGAACGACAGGCGCGGCACGAACGTATCGATGGGGAGCCCGGCATCGAGGCCCCACTGCACGTATTCGATGCCGTCGCGCAACGTGAACGCGAGCTCCTGCGCCGCCGTCGCCCCGGCCTCGCGGATGTGATACCCGCTGACCGAAATCGTGTTCCAGCGCGGGACCTGCTCAGCACAGAAGCGGAAGACGTCCACCACCAGCCGCATCGACGGACGCGGCGGGTAGATGTACTCCTTCTGCGCGATGTACTCCTTGAGGATGTCGTTCTGGATGGTCCCCGAGAGCTGCGACCACAGCACGCCCTGGCGCTCGGCGACGACCAGGTACATCGCCAGCAGCATCGGCGCCGGCGAGTTGATCGTCATCGACGTGGTGACGGCTCCAAGGTCGATGCCCTCGAACAGCGCCTCCATGTCGGCCAGCGTGACGATGCTCACGCCGCACTTGCCGACTTCGCCGAGTGACAGCGGATGGTCAGGGTCGCGACCCATCAGCGTCGGCAGGTCGAACGCCACGCTCAGGCCCGTGCCGCCGGCCGCGAGGAGTTCGCGGTAGCGCGCATTGGTATCGGCCGCCGTGCCGAAGCCGGCGAACTGCCGCATCGTCCAGAGCTTGCCGCGGTAGCCGGTGGCGTGAATGCCGCGCGTGTAGGGATAGCGCCCGGGATCGGCGAGATGCGTGTCGTAGGCGGTGCCGTCCGCGTCGTCGGGACGATAGACCGGCGCGAGCTCGCGTTCACTGAGCGAGGGTCGGACGCGCCGCGGTGCCGCGGTGGTCATCCGGAGACCTTCACGCCCGTGAGCTTGCGGGGCGCGTCGGGCGCCTCTCCCGCCTTCACTTCGATCAGGAAGTCGCCGGCCGGCAGACTGGCGAGCGGCACCTCGGCCTCGTGCGTGAAGGGCCCGCCCTGTGGCGCCGTCCGGACCACCAGCTGGCTCATCCCGTCGCCCGTGCGACTCATCAGCCGCATCGTCGGCTGGGCGCCGGTGACGTTGACGCGCAGCAGGAGTTTCTCCGTGCGGTTGAACGAGCGTGTGGCGGTGGGCTGTGCGGCAGCGTTGCCGACGATGACCTGCAGGTCGCGCTGCGTCCGGGCCCTGAACAACGCCGGCGTGCCGACCGCCGTCGGCTCCTTCGTGAAGTCGGGAATCGCCAGATCGATGACGTCGTTCTGGATGATGCCGTTGGCACCTTCGGCCTGCACGCGGACCTGCGCGGCGCCGGGCGTCACCAGGAACGACGTCTGTCCGCCGCCGGCAGCGGCCCCCGCGGCTCCGGCCGCGGCAGGTGGTGCAGGGCCAGCGGCTGCGGCGCCGTTGGGAATCTTGCCGCGGAAGAACGGGCCTTCCGCCTCATTGGCCGCCATCACCGTGACCTGCGACACGGGCTCGCTGGCTGCTGCGGCGGCGCCGCCACCGGTGGCCGGCCCGGTCGGCTCCCACGAGAACAACACACGGGTCTTGCCGCTCGGGTCGGGCGTGTACCCCACCCACGTCCGCACGGTGCGCGCACGCGCCACGCGGTCGATTTCCGACAGCGCACCCTGCACGTCGGGCGGCGGCCCTGGTTTGGGTGCCGCCATCGCGGTGGCGGCCTCGTCTGCCCTCAGTGCCCAATAGCCGCGACGGGCCCGCACCTCGACCCCGGGCCGCTTCACGCGCACCCGAATCTGGTGGAAGCGTCCATCGGTCGGCGCAGCTTGCGACGAGTACCCGAGCAGGTAATACGCACTGGCGTCGCGCATCATCTGGGCCAGGCCCGCCCCGAGGTCGTTGCGGTTGACGATCGCGCGGCCATCGGTCTCGTCGGCCATCACGCGCAGCGAGTCCTGCGTCGTCCGCAGCGAGTTGCCGTCGGCCGTGAGCCCGACGCCCTCGTTGATGTCGTACTCGAAGCCGGCGAGCCCGCGTGGATCGAGCATGTACATCGACACGTTGTTGCGGTTGGCATCCGTCGTCACGTCGCGCATCAACTGGCGGATGTCCATGTCGCCGAAGAAGCGGCGGCGGTCCTCGGCCATCGCGCCCATCGGATCCACCGAGGCGTCGGCCGTCATCGCCGACGTGCCAGCGCCGCGAATACCGCTCTGGGCGTTGGCCCCACGCATCTGCGGCGGCACATAGTCGGTGTAGCCCTCGCTGACGACGATGACGGTCTTGCGACCTTCACGCATGCCACCGAGCCGCGTCATGAGGCCGCGCAGTGCGGTCAGGCTCACCTGGTTGCGGATCTTCTCGACCACCTCGGTCGGGTAGTTCGCGTACTGCTCCTCGAACATGTTGCGCGGCGGGATGTACTGATACTTGCGTCCCTGCCAGCTGAGGATCTGCTGGATGACCGCCTTCTTGTTGCGCGTGAAGCTCACCGCGCGCAAGGGATCGAGCGGGTACATCATCGCGATCATGTCGAGCGGGCCGACCTGCGTCTCGATGAACTTCGTGAGGTCGTCCTTGACGGCCAGGCTCGCCCCGAGCCGCACGTGGTAGTCGTCGAAGAAGATGACGAACAGCCGCACATCGTCGCGCCGCGCTTCGGACTCCTCGGCGTACGTGGAGTTGATCTCGCGGGGCGACGCTTCGCCCGGCGGCGGATTGCCGTCGACGCGAATCAGCTTGAAGGTCTCGACCTTCTGCGGCTGGCCGTCCTCGGAGATGTCGAAGTCCTCGGGCTTGAGGTCGGCGACCGGCCGGCCCTGCTTGTCGGTGACGATGGCATCGACGCGGACGAAGTTGATGCCGGTGCGGAAGATCGGCTGCTCGGGAGCGTTCGGATCCTGTGACGGGGGCGGCTGGTCGGCCGGTGGCTGCGCCGGCGCGGTCGCGCCGGGTGCAGGGGCCGGCACCGTGCCCGGCGCGGGCGATTGCTGGGCCGCCACGCCGGCGAGCGTGCCACCCAGCACGGCAACGGCAACAACACTGCGAACAGCGGGCCGGATCATGCGTGTCGCTGATGATAGCATCACGAATCTGCCTGTCCGCGGCGTCGGTCGACGGCACGCAAGACGCGCGCGTGCGAGGCGGACGATCGTCCTTTCGACGACGGCGCGAGGCGATTCGGCCGTGGCTCTCGGCCGGGTTGGGACAACCGGCCCTACCTGCAAAGGGTGTGAGGGGTCACATGTCGCGGCCTGGGAGCATTGGCCTGAGGCAGGCGGGCCCGAAGAGGCCTGCGAGGTATTCCGTGACCACAACGTCAGTCGAGGGGCCCGACGCCTTGTCCGTCCTGCGTGAGGACGAGCGGCTGCTCCGCCAGAGCGTCCGCGAGTTCGCGGAGCAGGAACTGGCGCCGCGCGCGCGGTCGATGGACGAGGCGGCGCGCATGGATCCTGCGCTGCTCCCCAAGTTGTTCGCGCTCGGGTTGATGGGTGTCGAAGTGCCGGACCGATTCGGTGGCGGCGGCGGCACCTTCTTCCACTCCGTACTGGTGGTCGAGGAACTGTCGCGCGTCGATCCCGCCGTTGGCGTGCTGGTCGACGTGCAGAACACGCTCGTGGTCAACGCCCTCCAACGCTGGGGCAGCGAAGACCAGCACACCGCGTGGCTGCCGCGACTGGCCAGCGACACGATTGGTGCGTATGCGCTTTCGGAAGCCGGGTCGGGCAGCGACGCCTTTGCGTTGACGACGCGCGCGGCGGCCGACGGCGACGGGTACGTGATCGACGGGCGAAAGCTGTGGATCACCAACGCCGCCGAGGCCGGCCTGTTCGTTGTGTTCGCGACGGTCGATCCGGCGGCCGGCTATCGCGGCATCACGGCGTTCCTCGTGCCTCGCGAGACGCCCGGGCTCACCGTCGGCAAGAAGGAAGACAAGCTCGGCATCCGGGCCAGCAGCACCTGCGAACTGATCTTCGACGGCTGTCGCGTGCCGGCATCGCACGTGCTCGGCGACGTCGGCAAGGGCTACAAGGTCGCGATCGAGACCCTGAACGAGGGACGCATCGGCATCGGCGCGCAGATGCTGGGACTGGCCCAGGGTGCTCTCGACCATGCCGTCACCTACACGAAAGCGCGCCGGCAGTTCGGCAAGGCGATCGCCGAATTCCAGGGCGTGCAGTTCCAGCTCGCCCGCGCCGCCATGGAGATCGAGTCCGCGCGGCTGCTCGTCTACAACGCTGCGCGCCTGCGCGATGCGCGTCGGCCCTTCCTGACCGAAGCCGCGATGTGCAAGCTGGCCGCTTCCGAAGTCGCCGAGCGAACGGCGTCGCTGGCGATCAATCTGTTCGGCGGCTATGGCTTCGTGAAGGAGGCGCCCGTCGAGAAGCTGTATCGCGACGCCAAGATCGGCCAGATCTACGAGGGCACCTCGAACCTGCAGTTGCAGACGATCGCCAAGGCCCTGCTCGCGTGACCGAGCCGCTGCGCCTCAACCATCTTTACCGCGTTGTCGATCGCGAGACGTTCGCGGCGGCACGCGACTCCGCCTGGCTGCGTGAACACTTCGCGCCGTCGGAGCTGCGAACAACCACACGGCCGGACTGGACCTACACGGGCCTGTATTTCTACGGCGCATCGACGTATCTCGAGGTGTTCGAGGAAGGCGCGCAGGGACCGGTCGGCAACAGCGGCCTGGCCTTCGGCGTCGAGACGCCCGCCGCCACCGCCGGCATCGCCGCGGTCTGGCGCGTGGCACTTGGCGACGCCGAGGCGCGACTCGTGGTGCGTCCGCCGGCGACGGGCGACGCGGGTGCCGCTGACGGCCCTGTCGACGGGCCAGCGTCGGCGCCGTGGTTCCACATCGCCCATGCGGTCCCGGATCGTCGCGAGCAGCTGCATCTCTGGTCGATGGAGTACCACGCAGACTTCCTGGCGGCGTGGCACGGCGAGATCACCGAGGCACGCGGTATCACGCGCGACGAGGTGCTCACGCGCTACGCACGTGTCGTGGGTGGTCCCGCCGATCCCATGCTGTCGGATGTCACGGCGGTGACGCTCGCGCTGTCGCCCGCCGAGCGCAGCTTCCTGACGCGTCACCTCGACGCGTTCGCGCATCGCGTGCGCGACGTCGGCGGCGACGTCACCTACGTGGAAGGCGACGCGGTGACGTTCGGCGTGGCGCCGGCGACCGAGTCCCGTCGCGGCGTGCAGGACATCGTCTGTCGGTTGCGTCGCGATGGCGGCCGCGACACGGTGACGGTCGGGCGGATCACGATTGAGGTCGACGGCCACCGCGCCGTGTGGAAGTTCCGCTGATGCGCGCGTTGACTTGCCCGGGCAACGACACTATCGTCTGACCTTCCCATCACCGGAAGGGCCATGGCTCGAATCTCTCTGACCGTGAACGGCAAGGTTCGCCAGGCAGACGTGGAACCGCGTCTGCTGCTGGTACACCTGCTGCGCGAACGCCTCCTGCTCACTGGCGCGCACGTGGGGTGCGACACGAGTCAGTGCGGCGCCTGTACGGTGCTGGTCGACGGCCGCAGCATCAAGTCGTGCACAGTGTTCGCCGTCCAGGCCGACGGGTGCGCCGTGACCACGGTCGAGGGGCTGGCCAGCGACGGGCAATTGCATCCCGTGCAGGAAGGCTTCTGGCGTGAGCACGGACTGCAATGCGGCTACTGCACGCCTGGCATGATCATGTCGGCGGTCCATCTGCTCCAGGAGACCCCGCACCCCAGCGAGCAGCAGATCCGCGAGGGCATCTCCGGCAACTTCTGTCGCTGCACCGGCTATCAGCACATCGTCAACGCCATCCAGGCCGCCGCCGGAGCCGGGAAGTAACCGCATGGCGACGCCTCCCGTACTTCCGAAACTGGTCGGCGAACGCGTCAAGCGCCGCGAGGATCCTCGTCTCATCCAGGGCCGCGCCACGTACGTCGACGACGTGAAGATCGTCGGCATGCAGCACCTGGCCTTCAAGCGCAGCGACATCGCGCACGGCCGCATCCGCTCGATCGACGTCAGTGCCGCAGTCGCGATGGCAGGCGTCGAAGCCGTCTTCACCGGCGCGCAGGTCGCCGAGTTCCTGCCGGCGATGCCCATCGGCACGCCGTTTCCGTCGCCCGCGCATCACGCCATCGCTACCGACGTCGTCCGGTACGCGGGTGAACCGGTTGCCGTCGTCGTGGCCAGCGACCGCTACGTTGCGCGCGACGCCGCCGATGCGATCGTCGTCGACATCGACCCGCTGCCCGTGGTGGTCGACCCCGAACTGGCGATGACCGGCCAGCCGACGCTCGTGCACGCCGATTTCCCCGACAACCTCGCCGTCGCGCTGGTGCCCAGCGGCACCGGCTGCACTCCCGACGGCAAGGTCGACGACACCGCCATCGACAAGGCCTTCGCCGATGCCGAAGTGATCGTGTCGCAGCGGATGATGAACCAGCGCCTGGTGCCCAACGCGATCGAGCCGCGCGGCGTGGTGGCGCACTTCGAGCCCGGCAAGGGCTCGATGACGATCTGGTCCTCGACCCAGAACCCGCACATCCTGCGGACGATGATCGCGGCGCTGACGGGCCTCGGCCAAGACCAGGTGCGCGCCATCGCGCCGGAAGTCGGCGGCGGTTTCGGCGCCAAGATCAACATCTACGGCGAGGAGTACGTGACGGCCGCGCTGTCCAAGCGCCTGGGCTTGCCGCTCAAGTGGGTGGAGGATCGGACCGAGGCGTTCGTGGCGACGACGCACGGACGCGACATCATCGGTTACATCGACGTGGCGGCGCTGCGGACCGGCAAGGTCCTCGGACTGAAGATGCGGCTGATTGCCGACGTCGGCGCGTACAACATGCTGCTGACGGCGGCCATCCCGACGTTGACGATGTTGATGGCCAACGGGACGTACGCGATTCCCGCCATCCGCACGACGCTCATCGAAGTCTTCACCAACAAGACGCCGACCGACGCCTATCGCGGCGCCGGCCGGCCGGAGGCAACCTACTTCCTCGAGCGCGCCATGGACATGCTGGCACGCGAACTGGACATGGATCCTGCCGAGTTGCGGCGGCGCAACTTCATCCCGTCGGACCAGTTCCCCTATGCGACGCAGATGGGAGCGGTCTACGACTCGGGC
>DATJTM010000193.1:0-2902 GCA_035503395.1 Luteitalea sp. | reverse complement strand
CCGCCGCCGGCCATCCAGATCGTGAACGAGCGCGGATGGTGGTCGCGACCGTAGTTGTCCTTGGTGAGCTTGCCCTGCGAGTAGTTGGTGCGGCCGAACTCACCGCCCCAGATCACCAGCGTGTCCTCGAGCAGGCCGCGCTGTTCCAGGTCCTTGACCAGTGCCGCCGACGGCTGGTCGACGGACTTGGTCATGATCTGGATGTCCTTGGGCAGGTTGCCGTGCTGGTCCCAGCCCTGGTGATAGAGCTGGATGAACCGCACGTCGCGCTCGGCGAGGCGACGCGCCAGCAGGCAGTTGGCGGCATAGGTGCCCGGCGTCTTCACCTCCGGGCCGTACATCTCGAGCACGTGTGCGGGCTCGGTGCTGAAGTCCATCACCTCGGGCACCGACGACTGCATCCGGTACGCCATCTCGTACTGGGCGATGCGCGCGTCGATTTCCGGATCGAGCACCTTCGCGTGCTGTTCCTGTTCGAGCGCCCGGAACGTGTCGAGCATGCGGCGACGGGTGGCGGCGTCGAGGCCGGCCGGATCGCCGAGATAGAGCACCGGGTCCTTGCCGCTGCGGAACTGCACGCCCTGGTGCTGCGACGGCAGGAAGCCGCTGCCCCACAGGCGCGAGTAGAGCGGCTGGTCACCCTGGCGGGCCCGCGACAGCAGCACGATGAACGACGGCAGGTTGGCGTTGTCGGAGCCGAGCCCGTAGGACAGCCACGAGCCCATCGACGGCCGTCCGGCCTGCTGGCTGCCGGTCTGCACGAAGGTCACCGCGGGGTCGTGGTTGATCGCCTCGGTGTGCATCGACTTCACGAAGCACAGCTTGTCGACGATCGCCGAGGTGTGCGGCATCAACTCGCTGACCATCGCGCCGCTCTGGCCGTGGCGCGCCATGGTGAACTGCGAGCCGGCGAGCGGGAACTGCTTCTGGTGCGCCGTCATGCCGGTGAGGCGCTGACCCTTGCGGACCGAATCGGGCAACTCCTCGCCGTTCATCGAGCGGAGCAGCGGCTTCTCGTCGAACAGGTCGAGCTGCGACGGCCCACCACTCTGGAACAGGTAGATGACGCGCTTGGCCCGCGGCACGACGTGCGTGGCCGGGATGACGGGACCGGTCGGCGCCGCGGTGGGCACCGGGCCTTGCGCCGGATTGCCGAACAGGCTGCGCGGGTCGAGCAGCGATCCGAGTGCGACCGAGCCGATGCCGAGGCTCGCCGACGACAGGAAATGTCGCCGCGTCGCGTTGAACTTGAGGTCCTCGAGGGCTTTCATCGCTTGTTCACCGCTTCGTCCGTGTTCATGATCGTACTCGCGACGACCGTCCAGGCAGCCACGTCGACTGCGTCGAGCCCCCGGGCCGGTGGCTTGTCGCCCGACGCAGCCAGCGCCCGCGCCGCTTTCACATCCTTCGCGAACGCCGCCCGCTGGGTTTCGTAGAGCGTCTTCGTCGTGGCCAGTTCGGTGGCGCCGGGGGCACGACTGGTGAGCAGCCGCCAGGTGGCCGTGATGCGGGCATCCTCGGTGTCGCCACCTTCGGTCAGCACCCGTTCGGCCAGCACCCGCGCCGCCTCAACGTACTGGACGTCGTTGAGCATCACCAGCGCCTGCAGCGGCGTGCTGGTGCGCTGCCGCTTGATGATGCACAACAGTCGCTCGGAGGCGTCGAAGCTGATCGCCGACGGCGGCGGCGTGCTGCGCTTCCACACCGTGTACAGGCTGCGGCGGTACAGGTCGTCGCCCTTGCCCTGCGTGTAGGTGGTGGCGTTGCGGGTGGCGAGTTCCTCCCACAGACCGGGTGGCTGGTAGGGGTAGACGCTCGGACCACCGATCGTCGGCACGAGCAGACCACTGGCGGCGAGGGCGCCGTCGCGGATCTGCTCTGAGGCGAGTCGATACGACGGGCCGCGCGCCAGCAGCGTGTTGCCGGGGTCGCGCTCGCGGGCCTGCGGCGTGGCTGCCGATGCCTGCCGGTACGTGCGCGACAGCACCATCTGGCGCAGCAGCCCCTTCAGGTTCCACCCATCGTCGCGGAACGTCACGGCGAGGTGGTCGAGCAGCTCCGGGTGCGTCGGCAAGGTGCCCTGCGCGCCGAAGTCCTCCGGCGTCGACACCAGGCCGTTGCCGAACATCATTCCCCAGTAGCGGTTGACGACGACACGGGCGGCGAGCGGGTTGTCCTTCGACACCAGCCAGCGGGCGAGGCCGAGACGGTTGCGTGGCAGCGACCGGTCGAGCGGCGGCAGCGCGCTGGGCGTGTCGGCCTCCACGCGATCGGTCGGCGCATCGTACGAGCCGCGCGCCAGCACGAACGTCGGGCGGGCACGGTCGGCCGGCAGGTCGCGCATCACCATCACCTGCGGCAGCTTCGTGATGATGGCGTTCTCCTTGCCGCGCAGCGTGCGCAAGGTGGCGCGGTCCTTCTCACCCAGCTTCGCCACGCGACGGACCCAGTGATCGGCGAGCGCTTCGCGCGAGGTGATCCCTTCGGGCGCTCCGCGCCTGTCCGTAGCCGTCCGACTTGTCGGACGGTCGCTCGGGTCGGCCTTCGGAGTGTCCACGCCTGCCTTCGCGAGCGTTGCGACTTCCAGCGACGTCAGCTGATCGGGGAAGACGTAGAACTCGTCGACCGACACCTCCGAGAGGTTCTCGTCGCCGCGGCGTCCCAGACGGATATTGGAGATGCCACCCCAGTCGCCCTTCGGCTCGCTGATGATGCTGCGCTCCAGGTTGTCGGTCATCGCCCGGGTGCGGGCCGGGGCGCCGTCGAAGAAGAGCCGCAGGCCTGCTACCCGGCTCGAGCCGTCGTATGTCACCGTCACGTGGTACCAGGTGCCGACCTTCATCGGGTCGAGCGTCTCGATCTCGATCGAGTTGTCGGGCGCCACGTGGTGCAGGCCGGTCGT
>DATJTM010000192.1:0-6370 GCA_035503395.1 Luteitalea sp. | reverse complement strand
GGCGACGCCGAACACCGCGTTCTCGGCGCAACGCACCTGCAGCATCGGGCCCGCCCACGCGCGCCAGCCCTCTGGCGTGACGGGCAGAGGGTCCGCGGCAAAGGGCAGCAGCACGATCTCGGCCCCCTGCACGGCGAGCAGCCGCATCGATTCCGGCAGGAACGCGTCGAAGCAGATGGTGATGCCGATGCGACCGAGCGGCGTGTCGACCACGGTCGGCGCGCCGCCGCCGTTGTAGAACGGCTGCTCGAACATCGGCACGTGCATCTTGCGCCAGGTGCCCAGCACTCCATCCGGGCCGGCCAGCACGTGGGTGTTGTGCAGGTGCGGCCCGGCGTCCTCGAGGAGACCGGCCGCCACCAGCACGCCGTGCCGGCGGGCAATCGCGGTCAGGCCGTCGACGGCGGCGCCTTCGATCGGCTCGGCCACACGTCGAGCCGCTGCCAGCGCCTCGCGCAGCCACGTCGCGTGTTCTGCAGTCGGATGGTTCGGGATGAACCCGGTGAGACTCAGCTCCGGCGCGAGCACCAGGTGCGCGCCGGCGGCAGCGGCGCGCTGCACCTCTGCGTCGAGCCGCGTCAGATTGTGATCGCGCTCACCGGGGCGAGCGTCCAGGGCCACCGCGGCCACGCGTGCGGTTTCGAGCATCGGAGCGAGTCGCCAGCGTCGTGTGCGTCCGCGCCGGCGTGTAGCGGAACGGTCGATCTCGCGATCGAGCTCCGTTCACCGAGCGTCGAGCTGAAGCTCGACGCCTACGAGTTGGTGGGGGTCGCGGCGTTCCAGGCGGCAGCAGTCTCCTCGGCAAACACGCGGAGGCTGCGTGGCGCTCGGCCGAGCAGTGTGGTCAACCGGTCCACGGCGTCGGGGGACGCGTGCAGCCCATGCTGCTGGAAGTGCGCGTACATGTGGCGGAAGTCGAACGCCAGATGGGCCGGCATCATCGTGAGCGCGATCTTCTCCCACGCATCGAGATCGTCTCCGCCGTAGTTCAGCGGCTTGCCGAGCGCATCGCTCCAGATGCCCGTGCAGTCGGCACCCGTGAGGATGTCGGGGCCGACCAGGTCGTAGCACTGCCCTTCATGGCCCGGCGTCGTGAAGGCAATCGCCGCCGCTTCGCCGATGTCACGCACGTCGACGCGCGACGTACCAGCGCTGCCGAGCGGCTGCGGGTAGACGCCGTACTGCAGCATCGCGTCCTTGAACCAGTAGTCGTTCTGGAAGAAGTTGTCGGGCCGCAGCACCGTATATGGGATACCGGCCGCCGCCAGGCCGGCCTCGACGCCGACCTTGGCGCCGAAGTGCGGCAGGTACGCCGCCTTGTCGGCGTGATGCACCGACAGGTAGACGATGTGACGCACACCGGTGCCACGCATCGCCGTCAGCGACAGCAGGCCTTCCTGCGATTCCGTCGGTCCGACGACGTTGACGAGGAACACACCGTCGACGTCGGTGAAGACGCGCCGGACCGTTTCCACCTCGGTGAGGTCACCCTGCACCAGCGCGACGCTCGCCGGCAGCTTCGCCTTCGCCGGATTGCGCGTCAGCACGCTGACGTCCACGCCACGCGCCAGCAACGCCTCGACGACCTGTGATCCGACCGTACCCGTTCCGCCCGTGACCAGGATGCGCATAGCGGAAGCATCTTCGCATGAACCACACTCACAAGTCAGAAGTCACAAGGTGGAAGTCAGAAGCGTTGGCGAACCTGTGGACTGGCGCCTTCTGGCTTCGACTTTTGTCTTTGCACTTGTGACTTCTGACTTGCTGCGGTGTGGTCAGGCAGCAACCGGTGCGGGCGTCTCGAGCTGCTTGGGTCCCGAGAAGAACAGCGCACCCATCTGCTTCGCCGTCGGGTCGGGCAGGATGTCTTCGTCGCCGCGTGACAGGCCGTCGAGGATCGCGTGCGCGGCGTCTCGCGCCGAGGTCTTCTCGAGCGGGATGTCCGCGGCCATGTCGGTGTCGATGGGGCCAGGGTACACACCCGCGACGTAGGTGCCCTGATCGCGCAGCGCCTGCCGGGTCCACTGGGTAATCGAATGGGTCGCCGCCTTGGAAGCCGAGTAGGTCGCGGCCAGCGGGAACGACACGAACGAGACCACCGACGCCACGTTGGCAACGGCACCACCACCCTGCCGGGCCAGCACCGGCGCGAAGGCCTGCGTCACGGCAAGCGGCCCCAACGCGTTCACCTCGTACTCCTCACGACCTGCCACAAGCCACTGGACGTCGGTGAACGGCGCATCGGCCCGCGACACCACGCCGGCGTTGTTGATGACGAGCGACACATCGGTGGCAACCGACGCGGCGGCGGCGATGTCGCTGGCGTTCGTCACGTCGAGCTGCAGGGGGACGACGCGTCCGCCGCTCGTCTCGACGAGGTCGGCCAGCGTCTCGGGCCGACGGGCTCCGGCATAGACGCGAGTGGCGCCCCGTTCGAGCAGGGCTTGCACGAGGGCGCGGCCGATACCGCGATTGGCACCGGTGACGAGGGCGGTGGTTCCACTGATGGTGACGGCCATGACGAATCTCCTTGGGTCCCGCTCTATGAGAAGCGCCGGCTCGACGTCGGCGCGGTCGGTTTCGCAAGCCGAACAGACCGGTCGGTTCGCTCGACGGACTTGAGACTAGACCGACCAGTCTGTATAGTCAAGGGGTATGGCACGCCGCGCGATTCCACCGACCTGCCCGGACGACCGGGCCAGCTTGTGCGTGGCCGACCGCATCCTGTCCGCGGCCAGTGAGCTCTTCTATCGCGAGGGCATCCAGTCGGTCGGCATCCAGCGACTGATTGACGAGGCCGGTGTCGCCAAGGCGTCGCTCTACGCGCACTACGCGTCGAAGGACGATGTGGTCGCGGCGTATCTGGCTCGCAAGTCGGCCGAATCGCGGGCGCAGGTGGCTGCCGCCTTCGCGGGGCTCTCGACGCCCGAGGCGCGGCTGCGTGCCCTCTTCGATCTCGGAGTGGCCTGGACGGGAGGCGACGACTACCGCGGCTGCCCCTTCCAGAACGCCTCGAGCGAACTGGCCGCCGAAGGCCACCCCGCCAAGGCCGTCATCGCCGATCACCGCGCCTGGCTGCGCTCGCTCTTCGACGCCATCGCCCGTGACTCCGGCGCCGATGACGTCGACCGCCTGAGCGGGGCGTTGCAGGTCATCTTCGATGGCGCTGGAGCGCTGGTGCTGGCCGAACGTCGGCCGGACGCGCTCGGCGACGGGCGCTGGGCGGCCGAACAGCTGCTCGCACGCGGTCGCACGACGTCCTGACGGAAGACGCCGTTCACGTCGACCGCGCGCCGCATCGGCTACCATCGGCGTTCACCATGAGGTCGAGATGAGGTCGAAGCTTGCCGCGGCCTGTGGAGGCGCGCTGCTGCTCGGTGCGTCCGTGCTCGGCGCAGCGTCGTTCACGACGCCACAGGGTGGTGCGGCGCCGCGTGCCACGACGCGGATCATCGCGCTGGCCGAGCCGGGGCAGACGATCCACCAGCCCTTCGCCGATGCCGCCCTGCAGTGGCTGCGCGACACCGGCACGCGCGAGGGCTTCGTCGTCGACTACATCCGCACCACCGACCCGATCGACGGGGCGTACCTCGCGGCGCACGATCTGTTCATCCAGGTGAACTACCCGCCGTACCGCTGGACACCGGTGGCAGAAGCCGCGTTCCGGCAGGCAATGGAGCGCGGCACGATCGGCTGGATCGGCTTCCATCACGCATCGCTGCTCGGAACGTTCGACGGCTTCGAGATGTCGCCGTACTTCCATCAGTTCATGGGCAGCATCCGATTCAAGAGCTACATCCCGGATTTCGCGACCGGCACCGTGCGCGTCGAGGACCGCACGCATCCCGTGTTCGAAGGACTGCCATCGTCGTTCGTCATCGAGAACGACGAGTGGTACACGTACGACACGTCACCACGGCCCAACGTGCAGGTGCTCGCCAACGTCGACGAGGACAGCTACACGCCGCCGCGCACCGTGAAGATGGGTGACCATCCGGTGATCTGGAGCAACCCGCGGGTCAAGGCCCGCAACGTGTACTTCCAGTTCGGCCACAAGAAGGACCTGTTCGGCAGCGCGACGTTCCGCCAGTTGTTCCTCAACGCGATCCGCTGGGCGGGACGGCGGTAAGGTACCGGCCTTCCGCCTTCGCCAAGGCTGCGGCGGACTTCGTCGTCATTCGGCCTTCGAACGGCACCGGCGTCAGACGCGACGGACTCCTTACTCGAGCGGTGCCAGCAGGAACCGCACGGTGTTGTCGATCATCCGCGGCAGCTCCGGCGTCGAGTAGATCCGATCGCCGTGCCCGAAGTTCAGGTACACCATCCGGTATTGCGTGTTCGTCCACGCGACCGGCACGTCGCCGCCGTTGATGGTGTTCTTCACGCCGAGCGGGAAGTTCGAGGCGTCGAGCGTGAGCAGCACGCGCACGTCGGGATTGGCGCGCGGGCTTGGCGTCCAGGCGTACCACTCGGTTGGCGGCGTCACGAATGTCGGCGGCACGCCGGCCGTGATCGCATGGGCGCGATCGTCGACGTTGACGCGCGCCGGCAGCGACGGCCAGTTGTTGGCTGCGAAGCGCCCGCCGCCCATGAAGGCAGTGAACCACGGCCACGCGTTGGTGCCGAAGCCCGACACGTGGAATCCAAGCCACGCGCCCCCACCATTCATGTAGCGCTCGAAGGCCTGCCGCTGCTCCGCCGTGCGTGGCGCATCGTTCAACCAGATCATCAGTCGCACGTCGCGAAGGTTGGCGTCGTTCAGCCCGTCCCAATCGCTGGTGGCGGTGAAGGTGAAGCCGTCCGCTGCCGCACTTGCAGTGAGCGCGCGCATCGCCTGCTGCGCGAACAGCACGTGATCGAGTTCGCCGCCGCTCGTGAAGAACGCGAGCACGCGAGGACGGCCCGTGCCTGACGGCTGCGCGACAGACGGGCCCGGACAGAACGCCAGCCACACGACGGCCACGACGATCGCGTAGAGGAGACGTTTCACGTTGATGCGCGGCCATAGTACAGTGCGCCGTCCAGCATGCCATCCAGCGGTACTCGCCTCAGGGTTGCGGCGGCGTTGATCGTCGCGCTCGGCATCGCACACGTCGATGCCGAGGTCGGCGTCACCGACGGCCCGAAAGGCGTGGTCGTCAATCCGCGCAACGGCAAGGCATACACGGCCTTCCCGGACCTCGGTGTTGTGAAGGTGGTGAGCGGCGCGGCCGGTCCGGTCGCGACGTTGCGCACCGGCGCCAACGTCAAGGCCCTCACGCTCGATCCACGCAGCGGACGCGTGTACGCGATGAATCGCGGACCAGGCACCGTGTCGGTGATCGATCCGCAGACCGACGCCATCATCGACACGCTGCCGGCCGACCGTGGCAGTCTCACCGCGCTGAATCCCCTCACCGGCAAGCTGTACGTCTCCGCGAGCACGGGCACCGATCCGTCCGTCATCGACCTCGCCACCGGCCAGTCCACCACGATTCGCGCTGGTACCGAAGGCAATGCGCTCTCGGTCAACGTCAAGGCGAACGAGATCTACTTCGTCGGCTACCAGGACGCATTTCTCACCATCGTCGACGGGACGACCAACACGCCGACGCGCATCACCGTGCCCGGGCTGCACCAGTGGGAGTCGGCACTCAGCGACGCGACCGGCCTGCTCTACCTGCCCAGCCCCAACGACGATGCGGTGACCGTGGTGGACACCCGGACACGGGTGGTACGGACGATCGGGACCGGACAGACGCCGATAGCCGTCGCCGTGAACGACGTCACGCAGCGTGTGTACGTCGTCAATTACGCAAGCAGCGACGTCACCGTCATCGACGCTCGCACGCAGACGCTGATCGCCACCGTGAAGGTCGGCCTGTGGCCGCAGCAACTCGCGGTGAATGCCTCGACGAACACGATCTACGTCGTCAACACGCACGCCGACACGGTGTCGGTGATCGACGGCCGGACCAATCGCGTCACTGCGGCGGTGCCGACCGGCCGCGGTCCATGGGCCGTTGCCGTCGACGCCGTCCGGAACGTGACGTACGTCGCCAATCGCCTGAGCGACACGGTGACCGTCATCGATGGTCGGACGCACCGTGGCGTCCACAGGTAAGTCGAAAGTCTGAAGGGCGAAGTCAGAAGGACTGATCCAGCGGGCTGCAGGCTTCGGGCTGCAGGCTACGTCTCGCAGACGCGGGCCTGGCCGCCGCGCATCGTCTCATGGGCAGCTCGGGGAGCTGCCCCCACCAGCCAGTTCACTTCACATCGACCGACACCATGACGAGGCGCGCGATTTGCGATTCGGTAGGGCCGGCTCGCCGAGCCGGCCGCGACATCTTCGCGAACTGACTAAGTGAGAGGAGTCTCGAGGGCGAAGTCA
>DATJTM010000191.1:0-2408 GCA_035503395.1 Luteitalea sp. | reverse complement strand
CGTCTGCCCCGCACCATCGAGGACGCCGGCGGTGCCACCGACCAGCAGCAGTTCCTGTGCGCCGATGCCCGCGGCGACGTGCGCCGCGAGCGTGTCGGCATTGACGTTCAGCACCCCGCCGTCGACATCGACGCCGAGGCTCGCGATCACCGGGACGTAGCCGCCGGCCAGCAGGTGCTGCACCAGCCCGAGCTCGGCGCTCGGCGACGGCTCGCCGACCAGGCCGAGATCGACGGCCCCGCCAGCCGCCGTAACGTGCGCGGCGGCACGGGTCGAGCGCGCCAGGGCGCCGTCCACGCCAGTCAACCCGACGGCCGGCAGCCCCTGCGCGATCAAGTGCGCGACGAGCCGCGTGTTGATCGTGCCGCCGAGCACCGCAACGACGGCGTCGAGCGTCGGCGCGTCGGTGATGCGCAGTCCGTCCACCTGGTGCTTGGCGACACCACGCCGCGCCAATTCCGCGTCGATCTCGCGACCGCCGCCGTGCACGACGACCAACGGGCCCCTGGTCGCCTGGGCCACGAGCGCCGCGCCGACGGCCGCGAGGCGCTCTGGCGTTTCGACCAGTTCGCCGCCGAACTTCACCAGCGTCGGCGCTGCCGTCGTCACAGCAATCCTTCCGCTTCGGGGAAGCCGCACATCAGGTTGAACTGCTGCACGGCCTGGCCGGCCGCACCCTTCAGCAGATTGTCGAGGACGGCCACGACAATCACGCGACCGGTGGCGGCATCGACGCGCCAGCCCAGATCGCAGAAGTTGGTGTGCACGACGTGCTTGATCTCGGGCAGTCGATCACCGGCCAGCCGGACGAACACGCTGTTGGCGTACGCCTCCTGGAAGGCGGCGTCGACCGTGGCGGCGGTGACACCCGGCGTCAGCCGCGCATACACCGTCGCCAGGATGCCGCGATCGAGCGGCACCAGGTGCGGCGTGAACGTCACCGGCAGGCCCAGCGCCTGCTCCATCTCGGGCGTGTGCCGGTGGCCGAACAGCCCGTAGGCGGCCACGCTGCCGTGGTTCTCCGAGAAGTGCGTGCGCTCGCTGGCGCCCTTGCCGGCGCCGGAGATGCCCGACTTGGCGTCGACGATGGCGTCGCCCTGGAGCAGGCCCTTGCGGGTCAGCGGCAGCAGCGACAGCATCGCGGCGGTGGGGTAGCAGCCAGGGCACGACACCAGGCGCGCGTCCTTCACCGTGGCCGCGTCGAACTCGGGCAGGCTGTAGACCGTGCCGTCGGGCATCGGATCCGGCGTGTTCGGGTAGAACCGGCTGCGCAGGGCCGGGTCCTTCAGGCGGAACGCCCCCGACAGGTCGATGACCCGGTGTCCACGCGCGAGCAACTCGACCGCACTGGTCGCCGCAAACGCCTCCGGCGTGCTGAGGAAGACGATGTCGCAGCCGTCGAGGGCCTCGGGTTGGTAGGCGGTGATCTGGCCGTCCCAGACCCGGGCCAGGCCGGGCAGGGTGCGGGGCTGGTCCGACTGGCTCGATCCCAGCGCGACCTTCAGGTCGGCCCCCGGATGCCTCGCCAGTAGACGGACGAGTTCCTGTCCGCCATACCCCGTCGCGCCGACGACCCCGACTCCGATGCGTTGTGTTCCGTCTGTCATCTGAATACTTATACGAAAGAACGCCCAGTATGCAGGTGAGTGAGAGCGGCCGCAAGGGAATTCTTTTCGACTTCCCAGCTGCCTCGATGAATGTTAATGTGCATAAGTCTGCATAAACATGAAAGGCTCACGACACGGCGTCATTCTGGACGTCATCGAATCGGAAGTCATTTCCAGCCAGGAAATGCTGAGGCAGCGGCTCCACAGCCGAGGCTTCTACGTCACCCAGGCCACGCTTTCCCGCGATCTCAAGGAACTCGGCGTCCTCAAGCGCGCCAGTGACGGCGCGTATCAGCGCCCCGCCCTGGTCGCGACGCCGGCTCCGGCCGACGTGTTGGCCAACCTCCGGCGCACCGCGGCCGAATTCCTCAAGCGCGCCGATCATTCCGAGCAGCTCGTCGTGCTGCGGACCGACTCGGGGCAGGCCGCATTGATGGCCATTGCCATCGACCGCGCGGCGCTGCCCGACGTGCTCGGCACCGTAGCCGGCGACGACACCATCCTGGTCATCTGCCGGGACGGCGCGGCCGCGGCGTCGCTCGTCCAGCGACTCGACGCCTGGCGTCCGGCCACGCTCCTGGGCGCGTCGGCGCTCGTCCAGTAAGGAAACGACAGCACATCATGGCCAACGAACGGGTGGTGCTCGCCCATGCCGGCGATGCGGCAACCCTCTGCGCGATTCCCTGGCTGGCCAAGACGGCCGAGGTCGTGACGGTAACGGTGGACGTCGGGCAGGGCGAATCCCTGCTGGCCGTCCGCGAACGGGCGCTCGAGGCGGGCGCCACGCGGGCCCATGTGCTC
>DATJTM010000190.1:0-5913 GCA_035503395.1 Luteitalea sp. | reverse complement strand
GTCGACGACGCCACGTCGCACGTTGTAGCGCTTGCCCTCGAAGAAGACCTCGCCCCGCTCGATCTCGGCCCGCCCGAACAGCTGCGGCCGATCGTAGGTGCCTCGCAGCGTCAGCTCCGCACTCGAGACCAGCCGCGTCGTGTTGTTGGCGATGCGCAGGGTCGACGGCGCGGAGACGCGCAGGTCGAAGCGCAGCGGGTAGCTCGCCACCGTGCCCATCGATGGCGCCGGCAGCGTGCTCGCAGCGAGGCCGAAAACGCCGGTGCCACTGGTGTCGATCGTCCGCGTCAGCACCGCGTCGCGCACCTGCACCGTGCCACTGAGCGTGGGCTGCGCCACCGGCCCGCGCAACGCGAGGTCGGCGTCGACGATCGAGCGGAACCCTTCCGGGTACCGGATGCGCATCTCGTAGCCGGTCGCGGTGACGTTGAACTCGCTCGGCGACACTCCCGCAAACGCGACGCGACCACCGAATCGCACCGGGCCGCCCCCCAGGCGCGCGGTCACGCCCTCGAGTGACGCGCCGCCCGTGTCGAACCGCACGGTGCCGTTGATCGCCTCGAGCGAGTGCGGCAGGCCGCCGTAGCGAAGCCGGCCCTCGGTGATCAGCGCGCTGCCACCGACGACCGGTGATCGCCACGGACCACTGATTTCAGCCGAGACCTCCGCCGCGCCCGACGCCCGCACGTCCTGCAGCGCGCCCTGCAGCAGTCCGAGGTTGGCGTCGCCGAGCAGCCGGATGCTCATGCGCTCGGTATCCATCTGCACCTCGCCGACCACATCGAGGCGGGTGCCGTCGCCAATCAGCCCCATGCGATCGATCAGCAGGCGGTCCTGCCCCAGCGCCAGCCGCAGCGGACCGTCGTTGCGCAACTGATAGTCGATCAGCTGCAGGCGCAAGGAGTCCACCCGCAGGTCGCCCTTCAACTTCGCCGTGTCGTTGAAGGGCCCCACCAGCCGCATCTGGCCCGATCCCACCATCGTCGTGAACGGCGAGAAGGTCGGGCTGAACACGCGGAGATAGGGGTCCAGCGACGTGTTGGCGAAGGTCAGCGTGATCTCGGCGTCGGCATCATCGTCGAACGGCATGCGGCCGGTGCCGGAGACGGCGAGGCGCGACGAGGCCATCTCGAGTGCGTCGATGTACATCTGCCGTTCGCGAATCGACAGTTGCGCGGTCAGCTGCCCGATGCCTTCCTCGCCGAGGTACAGATCGTCGATGGCCGCCTGCACGTCGTAGCGCGGTGCCTTGAACGTCGCGTCGCCCTGGGCGGTCATCCGGAGCGTGCCGGTCAGCGGTATGCCTTCCCAGGTCAAGGCGCGGACGGTCGTGACGGGAATGCCGCGGCCCTCGACCTTGAAGCGATAGGTGCCGGCCCAGGCCACGTAGGCATCGCCGTCGACACGCCCCCCGCCCTTGGTGATGACGATGTCGTCGAGGTGGACGCCGAGGCCGTCGAACCGTAAGGCTGCCGTTGCCCGTTCGAGCGGTTCGTCGTAGGCGACGGCCTGCCCGAGTTGCAGGCGGCCGAAGCCGAACAGCCCACGGTATGGGCCCTGCAGCTGGAAGTCGCCCGAGACCGGCCCCTCGACCGGGTAGTCGTCGAGCGCGAAGGCGTGGCGCAGGTCGCGCATGGGCCAGTCGAACAGCTGCACGCGGGCCCGCATCTCCTCGCCGCCATCGCGGCGGGGGAAGCCGAGCGAGAAGCGCCCACTGACGCGCAACCTGGCATCACCCTGCTCGATCTCGGCATCCGCGATGTCGACGTAGTTGTTCTCGATGACGAGCGCGGTGCGGGCGGTGCCCCACGTCACGTCCCAGCCACGCAGTTGTCGACCGGCGAACTCGCCTTCGATGCGTGGCGCCTTGAAGCGGCCGGTCATGCGCCCGTCGAAGGTGCCGACACCGCCGACGGCCACCGGGCGGGTGCGCGCACCGACCGCCGTCATGATGCCGACGAGCAGCTTGTCGCTTTCCTGCCAGTCGCGGCTGGTGACGTGGAACGCGAAGTCGGAAACATCGCCACCCTGCGTGCGCCCGTTGAACTCGACGTACGTCTCGGGCGTCGCCACATAGCTGCGAGCGACGTCGAAGCGGGCGCCCTGATAGGCATAGTGGAGTTCGGCGACGATCGGCACGCGGCCAAGTGGCGCCTCGCGATCCAGCGGCGCGATGCGGCCCGTCGCCCCTGGCAGGTCAATCAGCTCACGCCCCTGCATGCGCTGCCCGTCGGGCGCGGCGATCACCATCTCGCCGGTGCCGGTCCGCAGATCGAAGCGGCCCGACGGGAAGTCGAGCGTGTGCCGCCCGTCGGCGCGGCCAGCCACGCTCATCCCCTCGAGCCCGACCAGCCGCGACACGGCCTCGGTGTCGACCTGCGTGTACCGCGCGTCGAGCGTCTGGTGCGGCGGCGTCGGCGCTCCCAGCGGTGCGTAGCCGTAGGTCAGCGCCAGCTGACCACCGGCAAACGCCATCCGCGACTCGGTGACCTCGAAGCGATCGCGGGTCCAGATCAACGAGCCGCGCAGGTCGTCGAAGCCGAAGACGTTCAACGTCGCGTGCGGACTGCGGAAGCGACCCTTCAACTCACGGAAGTTGCGGGCGAGGCGGAAGGTACCGGTGAAGTGGCCGTCGCCGCCGAGCGTGAAGTCGCGCCCCTCGAAGAAGAGGTCCTTCATCCGCGCGAAGTCGACGGTCGACTCCTCGATTTCGTACGTCTGCTCGGGCCAGCGCGAGATGTTGACGTCGCCGCGGACGCGCGACCGCGACCCGTCGGCCTGCAGGTCGATGCGCGGCAGCACCACGCGTCCGCCGTCGATGACGAACGTGCACTGCATGCCGGCCGCCATCGGCACGAAGCGCTGGATGGCGATCACGCCGTCGCGGAACGTCGCGGTGCCGCGGTACTTGTCGCTCTTGGCGATCGACAGCTCGAGATGATTGGCGTCGACGCTCCATGGCGTGACGTGATCGATGTAGCGGACGCGGCCACGGGTGCCGGTGAACTGCTGCAGCGTGGTGACGAAGCGCCGCGGGCCTGTCGACTTCGGGGTCGAGATCTTCGGGAAGTTGTGCCGGTTGTTGGCAAACGTCTCGATCGTCATCGTCCAGTCGCGCATCGTCACGTCGCGAATCAGGAGTTCGCCGGTGACGATCGACCACCACGGCATGCCGACGGTGATGCGCTCGGCCGTGAAGAACGGCGCGTCGGCCGGGGTCAGCCCCTCGATGCGCAGCTTGTCGACGACGAACTCGCCGCGAAGGAGCCGGACCGACAGCGTGCCGATGTGCAGCGGACGTTGCAGCCGCTTGCTGCCCTCGCGCTCGGCGACGCCACGCAGGCTGGGCCCGAGGTCGATGGCGAGCACGGAGACGAGCGCCGCCGCGAGCGCAGCGACGAGGAGCGCGGAGGCGCGCTTGCCCAGGCGCCAGACGAAGCGCCGCCGCCGGCCGCGAAGGCGGGGCGGTCCGCTGGCCGGGGGTGTGTCGCCAGCGGTCTCGGTCGGGGACGCGTCGCTGGCCGGGGTCTCGTCGTCGGCCGGACGCGCTGGCTCGTCGGACACACTCATTCGACGACCACGAGCGGGCGGCCGGCTTCGACCGACACGCCTTCCTGCACCAGGATCTCGGTGATCCGGCCGGCCCTGCCCGCCGCGAGCGCGTTCTCCATCTTCATCGCTTCGATCACCACGACCGGCTGGCGGGCCTCGACCACGTCGCCCACCTTCACCGGTACCCGCACGACCTTGCCGGGCATCGGTGCGGTGATCCGCAAGGCGCCCTGCGCGGCGCCGCGAGCGGACACGGCTTTCGGGGGCCGAGTCGACACCGCGGCCGGGACACGCATGCCGCGCACCTGTACCAGGCGCTGGCCGGCCGGCGCCCCCGTTTCGACGACGACATCGTGCATCGAGCCGTCAGCAAATCGCAGGCTGAGGTGGCCGTTGCCCAGATCCCGGACGTCGCAGGTCGTCGTGGTGTCGCCGACGGTGAAGGCGAGGGTGCCCGGGTCGCGTCCAGGCGCGATGCTGACCTGCCGGACGTCGCCGGCCTGTTCGACGTGGAGGCGCATCGCCAAACGTCGATTCTACCTTCGCAGGCTGGCCAGGCGTGCGGCGGCGGCCCAGCGGGACCCGCCTGCCGTCGGGCTTGCAGCGGGTCGCCGACTGCCCTGCTGCGCGGCGAACCACGCCGCGGTTGCGGCCGCGACGACGGCTACCTCGCGATCCGCAGCCTCGGGCGCCACGAAGGGTTCGCCCGTCCGGCGGGCCAGCTCGGCGTCGAGGATTGTCGTATCCAGTTCGCCACGGACGAAGGCCGGCTGCTCGAGCATCCACCGGAAGAACGGCAGCGTCGTCGGGATGCCGCCGACGCGGTACTCGCTCAATGCGCGCAGCATGCGAGTGCGCGCCTGCTCGCGGTCGGCCCCCCACGCGACGAGCTTCGAGATCATCGAGTCGTAGAAGATCGGCACTTCGAATCCGGCATCGACACCGCCATCGTCACGGATGCCAGGACCGCCCGGTACCGACAGGCTGGTGATGCGGCCGGGCCGCGGCATGAAGCCCTGGTCGGGATCCTCGGCGTACACGCGGCACTCGATCGCGTGCCCGTTCGGCGTGAGCGCCTGCTCGGGTGAAATCGTCAGCGGCTCGCCGCGCGCAATCCGGATCTGCCACTGCACCAGGTCGATGCCGGTGACCATCTCGGTCACCGGATGCTCGACCTGCAGGCGCGTGTTCATCTCGAGGAAGTAGAACGCGTCGTTGGCATCGACGAGGAACTCGATGGTGCCGGCGTTGGCGTAGCCGACCGTCCGCGCAATCGAGGCCGCCGCTTCGGCCATGCGTCGACGCAGGTCGAGCGGCATGCGCGGTGCCGGTGACTCCTCGACGACCTTCTGGTGTCGTCGCTGGATGGAGCACTCGCGCTCGACGAACGGAACGACCGTGCCGAAGTGATCCGCGAGCAGCTGGATCTCGATGTGGCGCGCCTGGTGCAACCGCCGCTCGAAATACACGGTGGCGTCGCCGAAGGCCGTGTTCGCCTCGGAGCGGGCCGTGCGCACGGCGTCGATCAGCGCGGCCGACGCGCCGACTTCGCGCATGCCCTTGCCACCGCCGCCGGCGACGGCCTTCACCATCAACGGGTAGCCGACCGCATCACCCTGCCGCTGCACCTCGTCGTCCGAGACGTCGCCGGCAATCGGCGTCTGCGTGCCGGGAACGACGGGCGCGTGCGCGGCAATCGCCACGTCGCGCGCAGCGGTCTTGCTGCCCATCTGCGCGATCACGGCGGCGGTCGGCCCGATGAACGTCAGGCCAGCCTCGGCGCATGCCGCCGCGAAGTCCTCGTTCTCGGCCAGGAAGCCGTAGCCCGGATGGACACCATCGGCGCCGCTGATCCGCGCGACCTCGAGGATCTTGTCGATGCGCAGGTACGTGTCGCCGGGTGCGTTGCCGTCGAGCGGAAACGCCCGGTCGGCGTAGCGCACGTGCCGCGCCTCACGATCGGCGTCGGAGTACACCGCGACTGTGGCGATGCCCATCTCGCGACAGGCCCGCATGATGCGCACGGCGATCTCGCCACGGTTCGCGATCAGGATGGTTTTCATTCAAGGGCCTTCGTCATTCGGCTTCGCCACGGCTAGGGATGGCCGCCCCGGCCGTCCGTCGCTCACGGTGCCTGCGCTCCCCAGGATTCAAGGTGGCAGCCATGGACCGCTCGGAGAGCGGTGCCTACATTTCGGGTCTCGTGCCGACGTTCGTACTCCGTACCCTGTGCAACCGGAAACATGGGTAACGGATTAGACCGGATAGATCGGTAACACTTTCTGCCGGTCGGTGGTCATCGTGGTCATCCGATCCGGCGGCCGTGCCAGGCCGCCGTGAAGCGGCGTGTGCGCCGGTCGA
>DATJTM010000189.1:0-11150 GCA_035503395.1 Luteitalea sp. | reverse complement strand
TCGACCGGCGCACACGCCGCTTCACGGCGGCCTGGCACGGCCGCCGGATCGGATGACCACGATGACCACCGACCGGCAGAAAGTGTTACCGATCTATCCGGTCTAATCCGTTACCCATGTTTCCGGTTGCACAGGGTACGGGGTACCGGGTACGGGGTACCGGGTACCGGGTACCGAGTACCGGGGACGAGACAGCGTGGCGGCCCGGTCCGTCAGCTCCTGAACGCGGGGCGACGCACGAAGGTCAGCGCGGTGTAGCGGGTCAGCACGCGATTGACGCGATCGCGCTGCAGCGCAAGGACCGAGGCGAACGACCGACCGCCTCGGGTGCGATCGTCGAGGCCCGCCGCCAGCTGGCGCTGCATCTGGGCCAGGTGTCGCCTGGCCCCACGCGTCTCGGCCCCGGCCAGCAGGCGTGCACACAGTGCCGCCACGTCACGCACGGTGTCGCGCGTCGGGGTCTCGCCCGTTGCTGCAAGTGCCTGCCCGAGCGCCGACAACAGCACGAACTCTTCCCGATACGCCGCAATCTCGCGGCGGGCCTGCTCGGCATCGCCCCACCACTGCCCGTCGGCATGCAGGACGAACGTCGTCTCGAGTGCGTCGAGTGAAGGCTGGACCGCCACCGGCAGCGTCAGCGACTGCGTGGTCTGTGGGAGCAGGGGCGAGCGCGGACGCACGACGTACGTCTGGTGAGGCTGCAACCGCGCACGGTCGTCACGCGCGAGCACCCGCACGCCGTAGGCGACGATGATGCCGCGGCCACGATTACGGGCGCGCAGGGCGGGCGCCTGTCCCGCCGGTACTGCATCGACGTCTTGCTGGGATATCGAGAACTCGAGCGGCGCACGGCTCGCGAGTACGGTGGGCGCCTCGCCCCTGAGAGCTGCCGTCATCAGGAGGACAGAGGTCAGCACGAGTGCACAGAGCGACGACCGCTGCGGCTGCATGCGTCACCTCTTGCTGGTCTCCGGTTCCCGGTACCCGGTACCCGTAAACGTCTAGATCCGCCTGATCACCATCAACGTGATGTCGTCGAACTGCGGCGCGCCTTCGACGAACGCGTCGATGGCGTCGACGATTGCCGCGATGATGGCCGAGGCCGGCTTGTCGCGCTCGCGCTCGACGATCGCCGCTAGGCGGTCGGACCCGAACTCGTCGAAGGCCACCGTCTGGGCCTCGCTCACGCCGTCCGAGTAGAGCACCATCACGTCGCCGTCGCCCATCGTCAGCGACACTTCTTCCCACGACATGCCGGGAAAGAGACCGAGCGGCACGCCGGTGGCGCCGAGCCACGTGCGTTCGCCGCTCGCGTGCAACAACAGGCTCTCGGTATGACCGCCGCTCACGTAGCGGCATTCGCCCGTCTGCGGATGCGCGAGGACGAGCGCCGCCGTGGCGTACTTGCTGCCCGGGGTGGTCGCGAAGAGCAGCTCGTTGGCGCGAGACGCGAGTTCGGCCAGCGACGGCTCGCGCCCCAGCAACGCGCGTAGGGTCGCCTGGATCGTGCTCATGAGGAGCGACGCGGCCAGGCCCTTGCCGGAGACGTCGGCGACACAGAACAGGCAAGCATCGGTGCCACCGTCGCGGAGCGTCAGCACGTCGTAGTAGTCACCACCGACCTGTTGCGCCGGGCGGTTCATCGCGGCGACGTCGAAGCCCGACAGGTCTGGCAACTGCGACGGGAACAGCCCCTGCTGGATACTGGCCGCCACCGCCAGTTCCTTCTCGTACTGCTTCTTGTCCAGCATCTCGCGGAAGTGCCAGCAGTTGTCGAAAGCGACCACGGCCTGTGCCGCCATGCCGGCACCGAGTTCGAGATCGGCCGGTGCGTACGGCTGGTTGCCCGGACGTGGGCCGAGTGCCGCGAAACCACAGACCTTGTCGCCGCTGCGCAGCGGAAACAACACGCACAGGCGGTGCTGCGCGAGCAGTTCACGCAGGGCCTGGTCTTCGACATCATCGACGCGCAGCGCGTCGGGCATCGTCTGCAGCGCCGGCATGAAGTCGGACATCGGCGGCAGCTTCACGCCCTGCTGTCGCGACACCGTGCCGAACGTTTCGCGACAGACGACGATGGCGTAGCGCGAGACGAGCCATTGCCCGGCGAGCGTGAGGCCGAGAATGCGCGCGACCTCGTCGACCTCGTTGACGCGTGAGAAGGCGCGCCCGAGCTCCATCAACGTGCGCAGTTCCTGGATCTTGCGATCGAGGTCGCGATTGAGCCGCGTGGCCTCGGTGTGGGCGCGCGCGTTGCTGATGCCGGTGGCAGCGATGCCCAGCAGCGCCTCGAGAAAGGCCTGCTCCTCGGCGTCGACGACCGGACGGGCGGGCGTCGCGGTAGCGAGCAGGCCCACTCCGGGCGCGGCCCCAATCGTCATCTGATGCGGCAGGCCGAGTGCGGTGGCGCGCGCGGCATCGAAGGGCTGCCCCAGCCCGGCGTCGGGCACGCCACGCGACATTGACACGCGGGGGCCGTCGCCGGCGTCGATCGCGATCACGGCACGGGTCACCAGCAGGCGCCCCATCACGGTGCGCAGCAGGTGGCGAAGCAGGTTGTCGAGGTCGAGGGAGGCGTGCAGCAGCTGCGCCGATTCCAGGAGGGATTCGAGGCGGCTGACGGAGACGTGCGCCACGCGGGATCTACTTCTGGATGCGCTTGAGGAGGCGGAGGCGGTTGCGCTCGCCGGGGATGATTTCGTAGGACACCTCGTCCATCAACGACTTCATCACCCGGAGGCCCAGGCCACCGGTACGGCGGTCGTGGACCATCTGTTCGACTGGCGTGCTGGGCACGGCTGTCGGATCGAAGCCTTCGCCCTCGTCCACCACTTCGATGCGCAGCGTGGCGGTGTCGAAGGTGGCGCGGACGGTCACTTCCTTGTTGCTGTCGTTACCGTGGGCGTGCTCGATGACGTTGGCCACCGCCTCGTCCACCGCCAGCTCCAGCTTGGCCACATCGTCCTCGACCAGCCCCGCCTGCGAGCCGACGTTGCCGACGAACTCCCGGATCAGCGCCAGGTTCTCGGTGGCCGAGGGTACCTTCAGGGAGAACGTCCGCTCGAGGGAGGTCATCGGCGTCATGCCTCCCTGGTCGGGGTCGAAGCGAAGCGCTGGACCGCCTCGGGGACGGTGTCGACCATGTCGTAGATGGCCTGGAACCCGAGGATTTCGAAGATCTGGCGGACTTTCGGGCTCAGGCCGCAGATCTTCAGGTCGCCGCCGTCTTCGCGGATCTGCTCGATGAAGCCCATGAAGACGCCGAGTCCTGCCGACGAAATGTACGTGAGCTGTGCACCGTCGACGACGATCCGCGGCCGGTGGGCATCCAGCTCGGCCTGGATGGCCTGCTCGAACACGGGCGCCGTATGCGCGTCGAGAAAGCCCTCGAGATGCAGCACCGAGACGTCGCCTTCAGCGGTCCGGTGCACCTTGAACGGGTGAGGCATCAGAATTCCTCGTCCGAATGGCCGTAAGTGTAGACGTAAAGCTCAAGCTCGGCCACCCTTCCACCGCTTATCATACGGCCGCCCATGTCGGTCATCTCACTGCTTTCCGGCCCCGCGCTCGTCATGGCGCCGATGACCAAGGGCGGCAACCTGCCCTACCGCCGGTTGTGCCAGGCCTTTGGCGCCACCGTGACGATGAGCGAGATGGCCGTCGTGCGCAGCTTGCAACATCGGCGCCGGGCCGAATTCGCCCTGATCCAGCGCGCGCCCGACGAACGGTGCTTCGGCGTCCAGCTCGCCGGGCGGTCGCCTGACGAACTGCGCTGGGGCGCCGAACTCGTCGCCTCCCGCGGTGCCGACTTCGTCGACCTCAACCTCGGCTGCCCCATCGACGAGTTCACGCGACGCGGGCTCGGTTCCGCCCTGCTCCGCCAGCCGCGCCGCATCGAACGGCTCGTCGCCGCCATGAAAACGGGCGCCGGGCCGATACCGGTGACCGTCAAGATTCGACTCGGCTGGAATGAAGACGAGCGAAACGCCGTGGATGTTGCACGGGCCGCCGAGGCAGGTGGGGCGGACGCCCTCACCGTACATGGTCGGACGCGCAGCGCACGCTATCGGTTCGCGGCGGATTGGGCGGCGATCGGCGAGGTGGCTGCGGCTGTAGGGATTCCAGTCGTCGGCAACGGCGACATCCTCTTTCCCGAGGACATCGCCCGAGGGCGGGCCATCGCGGGGGTCCCGGCCGTGATGATCGCGCGCGGCGCGCTGATCAAGCCCTGGATCTTCGCCGAGGCGCTCGGCGAGACCGTGGACGACTCCCCGGAGGGCCGGGTCGCGGTGTATCGGCGGTACGTCGGCCTCGCCCGCGCGCACTTCGGCGAGGACGAGCGCGGCACGACGCGACTGCGGCCGTTCCTGGTGTGGCACCTGGGGCTGTGGTGCCGGCACATCCCACGGCAGGCCGACGGCACCTACGTGCCGATGCAGGAGCGGGCCGTGCACGCGGCGCCGTCGACGCCACTCGAGGCCCTGCTGGCGCGCCCGGAACCGGAAGTCCATGGCTGGCTGGCCGATCGGTTGATGGCCGGCGACGAGATCCGGCCCGAGGATCTTCCCGCCGACATCGTGCCGCCCGCACCGGCCGACCCGCGCGACCGTTCACGAACGCCGGTGGAGACGCCAGCGGCGGGATAGACACAAAGAAATTGCAGAATTTCAGGAATTTCAGAATTTCATCAGTACGGCCAACCGTCGACATGGCTGCGCACGGCCCGCGAGATTGCAGAGACTGCGAGAATTGCAGCATCTCGGTCACAACTCCATAGGTCGAGGCGTCAGGATGCCAACGTGCCGACGCTGGTAATGCTGGCGATGCTGGTGATGAAATTCTGAAATGGTGAAATTCTGAAATTCCCAGATGCCCCCAATCACCGCCACTGCTCCAACCCGCATCGCTGATCTCGGTGGATGGACCGACACGTGGTTCGCCGGACGTGGCGCCGTCTGCCATCTCGCGGTGTGGCCGGGCGTCGAGGTGACGCTGCAACCGCATGATGGGCCGGTTGGCGTGCAGGTGCGACTGCCCTCGCTCGATCGCGAATGGCACTGGTCGGCCGGCACACCCGCCGCGGTCTGCCCCGACCCGGTGCTCGGCGCCTGCCTCGACGAAAACGAGATCCCCGACGGCGCGTGGTTGCTCGAGGTGCGTTCCGAGGTGCCGCCAGGCGCGTCGATGGGTGGATCGGCGAGCGTGTGTGTCGCCGTCCTGCGCGCGCTCGATCGCCTGCGTGGTGCCGACGATACCGTCCCGTCGATCGTGCGGCGGGCGCATGCCGTCGAAACGCGTCGGCTCGGCCAGGAGAGCGGCGTGCAGGATCAGTGGGCCGCGGCGGCGGGTGGCATCAATCTGGTGACCCTGTCGCGCTATCCGGAGGTCGCGGGAGCGGACGTGCCGCTGACCGTGGCCACGCGCACGGCGCTCCAGGCACGCCTGGTCGTCGTGTTGCTGGCGTGTGACCATGACTCCTCGGCGCTGCATCAGCAGGTGATCGCGGCACTCGGCCCGGATGCCGCGGCCGATGCACGTCTGGAGGCCTTGCGCCGGTGCGCACACGACGGCGCGCAGGCGCTGCGCGACGGCGACCTCGGGGCGTATGGCCAGGTGCTGACCCGCAACACCGACCTGCAAGCCCAGTTGCATCCGGCACTGGTCACCGATGAAGCGCGCGCCCTGATTGCCGCACTGCCCGCCGCCCATCTACTCGGGTGGAAGGTGAACGGGGCTGGTGGTCCGGGCGGCTCGCTGACGCTGCTGGCGGCCGACGAAGACGCCCGCACGCGCATCGTCGACAGCCTGACCGATCGCGACGTGCGCGTGCTCGACGTGCAGCTCGCCCCACGCCATCCCGATCTCGCCTAGTGAGTCGTGCGGCTGAGACCGCTAGAACTCGTCGCCGGATGCCAGGGCATCCACGTCGGCGAGATCCTTGGGGCGGCCTGCTGCGCGCTTGTTCTTCAGAAATGAGTGACGGCCCAGCAACCACGCGTGATGGCCCCGATGCGCCCCTCGATTCGATCCGCCCACGCTTCCGCCCACTCGGCTCCAGTGATCGCGCTCATCACGTGGATCTGCACTGGTGGCAGCCCATTTCGAGCATGCGTCGCGGGTCCGGGATGGTCTCCGCGCTCAGTTGTCGATGGGGAACCCGAATGCGGTGAGGGCACTGCGCAACCGCTCGGCGTTGGCGATGGTGGGCTCGATCAGGAGATCGAGGTCACCGGTGAACCGTGCGCCCCGTGGAACGCGAGGGCATCGGCCCCCACGACGAGGAACTCAACCCCATGGGCATTCAAGTACCCGATACACTCGTCGAAGTCGGCCGCGAGTTCCATCGACTCGTCTCCGCAGGTACTCGACAGCCGCCACGCGTTCCTCGGGAGGCCTGGACAACCAATGTCGCAACGCTGGCCGCGTCTGTTCCTCTTCGTCGAGCGACGTCAGGCGTACGACACGCTGCAACTCGTGTCTCCCATCCATGGCGTTAGTCTGGCGCGTGGCGAAACGCTCAGCGGAAGTCGTGTGAGGGAACGGTCGGCTGATCGCCGCCAAATCCCATCACCCGCTCGGCCCTCACCGATGTCACGCCCTCCTGCTGCTGCAGCACGCCCTCGACGACGAGGAACGGCGCTCGCATGATCAACGGCCGCTGCCGATCGAACACGTCGGGCCGGATGATCACGTTGGCGAGCCCGACCTCGTCCTCGAGTGTCAGGAACACCATGCCCTTGGCCGTGCCCGGCCGCTGACGCGTGATCACGGCGCCAGCCACGCGCACACGGCGCCCCCTGCGCGTGCGGACCAGTTCGTCGGACCGCATCACGCCACGCAAGCGCAGGTCGGCACGCCGCAATGCCATCGGATGGGGACCGATCGTCACGCCGCTGCCGCGGTAGTCGGCGACGATGCGCTCCATCGACGACATCGGAGGCAGGGGGGAATCGTTCTCGGCCTTCGCCTGCTCACTCACGTCACGGCTTCGGCCCGACAAGTCGGCCTTGGGCCTTGGGCCTTGGGCCTTCGACTGAGCGCTCTCGGCAGTGGGCAGTCGGCCGTCGGCAGTCGCCTGTTCACTGGCGTATCGGCTTCGGCCTGACAGCACGGCCTGCGACTGGTCTCTTTCGGCAATAGGCGGTCGGCAGTTGGCAGTCGACGACACACTCACGGTAGTCGGCAGTGGGCCGTCCGCCTGCGCTTGCTCGCTCACTCCCAAGCTTCGGCGCGACAGGTCGGCAATCGACTGTGACTCTTGTGGGTAGGGCCCGCTCGCCGAGCGGGCCATCTCCGCAGAGTCGGCCGTGATCCCTCCGGCCGACGGGCGCCTCAGAGAGGCGCCCCTACCTTCCTCGGTCTTCAACGACGCATTGACCGCAACGAGCGGCTCGCTCGAAGTACTGCCGACGCGGATCGGGGCGGCGTCCTCGTCGAGCAGTGCGAACAGATCGCCAGTCGGACGGACCGCACGTTCGGCGTTCCACAACGCGCCGCGGCGATCGGTGCCGAAGACGTTCAGCGCGCCGAGGCTCGCGAGCGTCGTCAGCTCGTCGCGCCGTATGCCCGTGGCGGCGACCAGTGCGTCGAGCGACGGGAAGCGAACAGAATCGGCCGTCGTCATTCGGCCTTCGGCCTTCGACGAATCCCTCCCGGCAGTCGGCACTGGGCCGTCGGCAGTCTGTGAATTCAGTGGGTAGGGCCCGCTCGCCGTCCCTCGACCTCGCTCGGGACGGTCTGAGCAAGAGCCGAAGACCGAGCGGGCCGCGTCTGTCACAGGTGACGGGCGCCTCAGAGAGGCGCTCGTACCTTCAGGTACCGCCGCAGGAACGGACGTCGTCCCAGGCGCGGAGGCCCAGTCGTGCGCGCAGACGCTGCAGTACACGTGGCAGTGTTCGCCATACGCCTCGATCTCGAACATCGTCTGGTCGTCGACGCCGCACTTCGGGCACACCAACGGCGGCACACCGTTTCGGCCTTCGTCATTCGGCCTTCGGCCTTCGTGCACTCTGGGCAATCGACCATCGACAGTCGGTGGTCGGTCGTCGGTCGATGACGAGTCCGGAGACCGCCGGACAAGTCCGGCGGCTACACCTGCCGTGGGTCTTGCGTTCGTCGTTGTCCCTCTTCCGTTCGGCGTTCCCTTTTCGAGCTTGCGGCCGACGTCTTCGCGCAGCCCCTGCACCATGCAGAAGCCGAGGCGCACGGCGCCATCGGTGGTGATGTGGCAGTCCCACGTCGAGTGCTGCACGTCCACCGGCAGGAAGCGCACGCCATGACGCTGCGCGTCCTTGATCAACGTCGCCGGATGATAGAAGCCGAGCGGCTGATTATTCAGCAGTCCGGTGTAGAACGCCGACGGGTAATACGCCTTGAGGTAGGCGCTCGCATACACGATGAGCGCGAAGCTCGCCGCGTGCGACTCGGGAAAACCGTATAGCGCGAACGACGAGATCGACCGCAGGATCGTCTCTGCCGTGTCGCCGACAATGCCGCGCGCGGCCATGCCTTCACGCAGACGCACCTCGATCTGCCGCATGCGCGCCTCCGATCGCTTGAAGCCCATCGCCCGGCGCAGTTCCTCGGCCTCACCACCCGTGAAGCCGGCGACGACCATCGCCATGCGCAGCAGCTGCTCCTGGAACAGCGGCACGCCGAGCGTGCGCTTCAGGATCGGCTCGAGTGATGGATGTGCGTACGCCACCGGCTCGTCGCCGCGACGACGCGCGAGATACGGATGCACCATCTGCCCGACGATCGGCCCCGGTCTGATGATCGCGACCTCGACGACGAGATCGTAGAAACAGGTCGGCTTGAGCCGCGGCAGCGTCGCCATCTGGGCCCGCGATTCCACCTGGAACAAGCCGACGGTGTCGGCTTCCTGCAGCATCTGGTAGACGACCGGATCGTCGGGCGGCAGGTGCGCGAGGTCGATGACCGGTGGCGGCTCTTCCTCGACGTTCATGCCCGACGCACGCGCCACCTGCGCCGCCGTCGTGTTGACGATGGTGATCGACTCCTGCAGCACGGCCAGCATCCCGAGGCCGAGCAGGTCGACCTTGACGATGCCCATGTCGGCGCAGTCCTCCTTGTCCCACTGCACGACGACCCGCCCCGGCATGCTCGCCGGTTCGAGCGGCACCACATCGTCCAGCCGCCCCTGGCACAGCACCATGCCGCCGGAGTGCTGGCCGAGATGCCGGGGGATGTCCTGCATGCGAAACCAGAGATCGCCGAACTGCTGCAGCTGCGGCAGGTCCGGATCGACGCCCAGATCGCGCATGTGCCTGGACAGGGTGTCCTTCGGGTCCTGCCACTCGAACGGGCTCATCACCTTCGCGAGCGTGTCCACCATGTCCGGCGGACACCCGAGCACCTTCCCCACTTCGCGCGCCGCACTGCGGCCGCGATAGGTGATGACGTTGGCCGTCATCGCCGCACCGCGATCGCCGTATCGCGTGTAGAGATACTGGATGGCCTGCTCGCGCCGATCGCCGCTCGGCAGATCGAGATCGATGTCGGGCCACTCGCCGCGCTCCTCGGACAGGAACCGCTCGAACAGCAGTTCCATGCCGACCGGATCGACCGCGGTGATCCCGAGGCTGTAACAGACCGCACTGTTGGCCGCCGACCCACGGCCCTGCGCGAGGATGTCGTGCTGCCGGCAGAAGTTCACCAGGTCCCACACGATCAGGAAGTAGCCGGCGAGATCGAGCTTCTCGATCAGATCGAGTTCCCGATCGATCTGCCGGCGCGCCTTCTCCGACAGCGGCCGATACCGCCAGTGCGCACCGGCCTCGGTGATCCGCCGCAGGAACGACATCTGCGATTCGCCTTCGGGCACCGGATAATCGGGAAAGCGATAGCCCAGATCGGCCAGCGTGAACTCGAGCCGATCGGCAAGCGCACGAGTGCCGGCGATCGCCCCCGGCATGTCGCTGAACAACGCCTGCATCTGCGCCGGCGACTTCAGATAACGCTCCGCATTGGCGGCCAGCCGGCGACCGGCGTTGGCCAGCGTCGTGCCATGACGGATGCAGGTGAGCACGTCGTAGAGCGGACGCGCGTCCGGCGTGGCGAATCGCACACCGTTGGTGGCGACGACGGGCACGCGATACGCCTCGGCCGTCGACGTCAGGACGCGGTTGTCGGCCGCTTCGTCGCGCGTGAGGTGGCGCTGGATCTCGACGTACACATTGGCGCGCCCGAACACGCCGACGATGCGATCGAGCAGACCGGCCACGCCATGCCGATCGGCGGCCAGCATCGGGCGGCCGGCGACGGCGATGAGCCCGGCCACGTGGCCGTCGAGGTCGTGCAGCGTCAGGGCACCCTGCCCCTTGGCCGCCGCCAGCTTCATCCGCGTGACCAGCCGGCACAGCGACCGGTAACCTTCCGATGACGCGACGATGACGGGCAGCCGCCAGATGAGCGGCGGGTGCAGCGGCATCACCTGAGCGTGGGCCGGGCTCGGAGAGCCGGCCCTGCCACTGCCCGTCTGCATCGTCAACTCCGCGCCGACCAGCGCGCGCAGGCCGGCCTTGCGCGCGGCCTGGTAGAAACGCGGCGCGCCGTAGACACCGTCGCGATCGAGCAGCGCGATCGCGTCGTAGCCGAGCGCCTTTGCCTGATCCACGAGCGCCTCGGGCAGCGAGGCGCCGTCGAGGAAGGAGAATGCCGACGCGGCATGCAGTTCGACGTACATGGCTAACGCTCCGGGGACCGGGAACCGGGAACCAGGAACCGGGGCTGAGTGGTTGAAGGTAGGGCCCGTTCTCCGAACGCGGCCCATTCCGAGCAATGCGATACGACGAGAGGGTCGACAGGCCGGGTTGGGACAACCGGCTCTACCTGTAGAGCATTTACGCAAATAAAAGGCGAAAGTTGCATCGTCGAAAAAGGCCCCGTCGAGGGGCCATTCCGCCTCCGCCGAGGCTACGGCGGGACAGGCCTGCAGTGACGATAGCGCGGCGAAGAAAAGACGTAAAGAGGTGAAATTAAAGGGGATTCGCCCGATTTATCACATCGAGGAAGGCAGGCCCCACATCTTCGGCCTTGCGCTGGCCGACCCCATAGATGTCGCGCAGGGCGGCCGGCGACGAGGGGCGAAGCCGGGCCATCTCGCGCAGCGTCGTGTCGTGGAAGATGAC
>DATJTM010000188.1:0-27807 GCA_035503395.1 Luteitalea sp. | reverse complement strand
ACGAAGCGCACGCGGCGGTGGCGGAACTGCAGGACCGGCCGCGCGGCACGGTGCGTTTGGTGGCGCCGTCCGAGTGGTCCGGCTGGATCCTGGCGCCGATCATCGCGGCCTTCATCGACCTCCATCCGGAGATTCGCATCGATCTGTCGCTCACCGATCGCCAGATCGACCTGCTGCGTGAAGGCTTCGATCTCGGTCTGGTCACCGGGCACTTACCGGACTCGTCGTTGGTGATGCGGACGATTCCCGCCATCGAGTGTGGCTTGTTCGCCAGTCGCACGTACGTCGAGCGACGCGGGACGCCCCGCGACATTGCCGACCTGGCCGGACACGACTTCGTGCTTCGTCGCCCGGGGCCGACCAATCGACTGTCGCTGCATGGCGCCGCCGGCGTCGAGACGATCGTCGTCGGCGGCCGCGTCTCGACCGACGATCGTGGTTTCATGCACGAAGCCGTGCGGGCAGGCCTGGGCATCGGCGTGCTGCCGCGCAAGGGCTGTGTGACGCACATCCAGCTCGAGCCGATCCTGCCAGAGTACGCGCTGCCGGGTTTTGCGATACACCTGGTGCATCCGGCGTCGCGTCACGTCCCGCAGCGAGTGGCGCTCTTCCGCGACTTCCTGTTCGAACAGCTCAACCCCGCCGGCCACGGCCTGTGCGCCGAGGCCGCGGCGAAGGAGTGCTGATGTTCCCCTCGCGTCTTCGATTGTTGACGGTCCTCGCGACCGCATGTGCCGCCGCCACGCTCACACTGCAGGCGCAGGCACCGGCCCAGCAGCGGCCCTGGCTGGATGCCGACCGTCCCGTCGCGCAACGCGTCGAGGCGCTGGTGCGGGCAATGACGCTGGAGGAGAAGGTCAGCCAGATGGTCGACCAGGCGCCAGCCATCGACCGGCTCGGCGTGCCGGCCTACGGCTGGTGGAACGAGGCGTTGCACGGCGTGGCCCGGGCCGGCGTGGCAACCGTGTTCCCGCAGGCGATTGCGCTGGCGGCGACGTTCGACGAGCCGCTGATGGAGCGCGTCGCGACAGCCATCAGCGACGAGGCCCGCGCCAAGCATCACGAGTTCGTGCGGCAGGGGCAGCGTGGCCGCTACCAGGGCCTGACGTTCTTCTCACCGAACATCAACATCTTCCGTGACCCGCGCTGGGGCCGTGGGCACGAGACCTACGGCGAGGACCCCGTGCTGACCGGCCGAATGGCGGTGGCCTTCATCCACGGCATGCAGGGCAACGACCCGACGTACCTGAAGACGATCACGACGGCCAAGCACTATGCCGTGCACAGCGGCCCCGAGGCCGTTCGTCACACGTTCGACGCGAAAGTCAGTCCGCGCGACCTGAGCGAGACGTACCTGCCGCACTTCGAGCGCGCAGTGCGCGACGGCGGCGTGATGTCGGTGATGACGGCCTATAACGCCGTCGATGGTGTGCCCGTGAGCGGCAACAAGCCGTTGCTCGACGACCTGCTCCGCACGCGCTGGGGCCTGAAGGGGTACGTGGTCACCGATTGCGGCGCGATCAACGACATGTGGCGGCGTCACAAGTACTCGGCCGACGCCGCGGTGGCCTCGGCGCAGGCGGTGCAGGCCGGCACCGACCTCGAGTGTGGTAACGACTTCAAGCGGCTGACCACGGCAGTCGAGCGCGGCTTGCTTCCGGAGAGCGACATCGATCGCGCGGTGACACGGCTGTTCACGGCTCGCATGCGGCTCGGCATGTTCGATCCCGCCGAGCGCGTCGCGTACGCGCGTATTCCGTACGACGTCAACGATTCGGCGGCGCATCGCACGCTGAACCGGGAGGTCGCCCGCAAGTCGCTCGTCCTGCTCGAGAACCACGGCATCCTGCCCCTCGCCCCGACGGTCAAGCGGATCAGCGTGATCGGACCGACCGCCGACGACCTCGACGCGCTGATCGGCAACTACAACGGCACGCCGTCGGCCCCGATCACGATCGTCGAAGGCCTGCGCCGTGCGGCGGCGTCGCGCAACGTTGCCGTCACCACCGCACGCGGGAGCGATATCACGCGAGGGACACCAGAGGCGAAGACCGAAGCGGTGCGCGTCGCGCGCGACAGCGACGCGGTGGTGCTGGTGCTCGGCCTCACGGCGCGGCAGGAGGGCGAGGAGGGCGAGGACAAGAGCAACCCTGGGGGCGACCGTCGCACCATTGAACTCCCCGCTCCACAGATGGAACTGTTCGACGCGGTCGCGGCCACCGGCACTCCCGTGGTCGTGGTCCTCACGGGCGGCAGCGCGCAGGCGATCCCGACGATCAAGGCGCGGGCGAAGGCGATCCTGATGGCCTGGTATCCGGGTGGGGAAGGCGGTGGTGCCGTCGCCGACGTGCTCTTCGGCGACGCCGATCCCGGCGGCCGCCTGCCGCTGACGTTCTATGCGTCGACCAGGGATCTGCCGCCGTTCAGCGACTACTCGATGCGCGAGCGCACATACCGCTACTTCTCAGGCACGCCACTCTGGTCGTTCGGGCACGGCCGCAGCTACACGACGTTCCGCTACGCCGATCTTCGCGTCGACGGGGCCGCGTCGGCTGGCACGTCGCCCGTCGTCTCGTTGACGATCACCAACACCGGCACGCGATCCGGCGACGAGGTGGTGATGGCGTACGTGACGCACGACGGCGCTGGCGAACAGGCGCCGCTCAAGGCGCTCGCCGCCTTCCGTCGGGTCACGCTGGACGCGGGCGCGTCCGCGCGCGTCACGCTGCCGCTCGACGCCGAACCGCTGACCATCGTCGACGCCGACGGCACGCGCCACCCGACGACGGGGCGCATCACGGTGATGGTGGGGACACTGAAGACCAGCCTGCCTTCCCGCTAGGGCGCGTTGGGACAACGGGCCCTACCTACCTGGACACGGATCTCGGTAGGGACGCGCCGCCGGCGCGTCCGTTCGCGGGACTGAAGACGCCTTCGGACGGCTCGGCGAGCCGTCCCTACCCTGCCAACGTCCCTACACTGCCTCCGACCCGCTCGTGAAGCGGAACTCGCGGATGCGGGCGGCGGGGCACACCAGCGACAGCCCCGACCCGCCGACGCCTTCGCCGCTGACGACGCGCTCCGGTGCTGTCATCGCGTCCACGTTGCTGAGCGCGACGATCGGGCTCTCGTTCCAGCGCATGTTGCGGACCGGCCGCGTGACCTTGCCGTTCTCGATCAGGAACAGCCCGTCGCGCGTCAGGCCGGTGAGCAGGATGGTTTGCGGATCCAGCGGACGGATGTACCAGAAGCGGGTGACGAGCAGCCCGCGCTGCGTGCCGGCGATGAGGTCGGCCATCGTCGCGTTGCCGCCATCCATGATCACGTTGGACGGCGTCGGCACTGGCGCCTTGTTCATCTTCTGGGCCCAGAACCGCGAGTAGAACAGGTTCTGTAAGACGCCCTTGTCCACCCACACGCGCTTCTCGAGCGGCAAGCCCTCGTTGTCGAAACCCACAGTCGGTGCGAGCGGATGCGCGGGGTCCGAGTAGATGCGCACGCCTTCGCCGAGGACCTGCTCGCCGACGCGATTGCCGCCGCCCTTCTTCGCGAAGAAGCTGCGGCCCTCGTCGGCCTGACGGGCGTTGGCCGAGAACAGCATGAACGCCACCATGTCGGCCATGGCCGCCGGTTCGAGCACGACGGTGTACGTCCCCGGCTCGATGCTGGTGGGATTGCGCGCCATCGCCGCCTTGCTGATGGCGGCCTCCGCCAGGGCATCCGGCCGCAGCAGGCTGAGTTGATTGAACGACTTCGACGCCCATCCCGAGCCCGATCCATCGGGCGTGCGAGCGGTGAGGTTGTAGTCGGCGCCCGAGAATCGATCGTAGGCGAACAGACCGGCGGAACTCGCCACCGCCTGCATTGCCGCCTGCGTCTCGACGAAGCCTGCCGCGACGACGTCCTTCTGCTTGGCCAGCGCGATGGCGGTGTCGACCGACTTCGCGCGCCACTCCGGCGTGGCGTTGGCCGCGTCCTCGTGGTACGCCGTGCTCGCCGCGTACTTCTGCGCGCCGAGGAACGGCATCGTCTCCGGGTTCTCCGGCGACACCCTGGCGATCTCCTCGGCGTTGCGCAACGCGGTCTGCAATCCCGCGTCGTCGAACCGGGCGGTGGTGACCGTGCCGGATCGGTTGCCGAAGCGTGACGTGATCGCGAGGCTCACGCCCGACGTCGCGCCAGCCGTCGTCACAGAGTTGCGCGCGAACCGCACGCTGGCGCGCTCGCTGCCGTTGATGGCCACGAACGTCTGCTCGGCCTTGCTCAGGGCGAGCGTGCGATCGGCCAGCTGCTTTGCCTGTTCCTGCGTCCAGATCATGGCTACGTCCCGGTGTTGAGGATGGTGACGCCGGCGAAGCGGGCAATCGGGCACCCGTGGCTCACCGAGTTGATCTGCATCGGCTGCCCCTTGCCGTCGCTGAACGCGCCGCCGAGGGCATACGTGGAGCGTCCGCCGAGCAGGTCGCACGCCTTCCAGAACTCCGGCGTGTTCGACTGGTACGCCAGGTCGCGCAGTTGCGTCGTGATCTTGCCGCCCTTCACCTCCCAGAACGTCTGGCCGCTGAACTGGAAGTTGTAGCGCTGGTGATCGATGCTGAAGCTCGCATCACCCTTGACGTAGACGCCGTCGTCGGTAGCCGCGATGATGTCGGCCTCGCTCAGGTCCTTGGCGCCCGGCTCCAGCGACACGTTCGGCATCCGCTGGAACGGCACCGATCCCCAGCTGTCGGCGTAGCTGCAGCCATGCGACGTCTTCTGGCCGATGAGGTGTGCCTGGTCGCGCGTCGTCTGGTAGTCGACGAACGTCCCATTCTTCACCAGGTGCCAGCGGCTCGTCTTCACGCCGTCATCGTCGTAGCCGCAGGTGGCCATGCCGTTCTCCTGCGTCTTGTCGCCCACCAGGTTCACGATCGGCGATCCGAACTGGAACTTCCCGAGCTTGTCGGTGGTGAGGAAGCTGGTGCCCGCGAAGTTGGCCTCGTACCCGAGCGCGCGATCCAGTTCGGTGGGGTGCCCGACCGACTCGTGGATGGTCAGCCACAGGTTCGACGGATGCAGGATCAGCGTCTTCGGTCCGGACGGCGCCGGCTTGGCCTTGTGCGTCGCGACGGCCTCCTCGGCGGCGACGCGTGCTTCCTGCAGCAGCGGGTACGACTCGACGTACTCGTAGCCCATGCCCATCGGCGAGGTGAGCGATCGCCGTGAGTAGAACTTGCCGGTCGTCTTGTCGATCGCGGTGATCGTGAACGACGGGTACGAGCGGATCAGCGACTGCTCGATGTGCGAGCCCTCGCTCGACGCGAAGTACTTCTGCTCGTTGACGAACTGCATGAAGGCCGACACGAAGCTCGCGCCGGGGACTTTCAGCGCCTCCTCGTGAATCTGCAGCAGCAGATCGAGCTTCGGCTGCAGTGGCATGTCGAACGGGTTCTTCTTGACCGGCGTGTTCCAGGTGGTGTCGTACGGCTCGACCGGCGCCAGGCGCACCGGCTCCTGGTTGATCGCGCGGTTCGCCTTCGCGATCCCGACCGCCTGCGCGGCGACGCGCGCGATCTCGTCCTTGGTGACCACGCTGCTGCTGGCGAAGCCCCACGTGCCGTCGACGATCAGGCGGATGCCGAACCCGTAGTCGTCCGTGTTGGCGATGTTCTGCACACGGCGATCCCTGGTGAAGATGAATTGGTTGCGATACCGGTTGATGCGGATGTCGGCGTAGCTGGCGCCCAGCTTCTTCGCGGTGGCGAGCGCGGCATCGGCGAGGTCGCGGAGCTCACCGGAGCCCTGTGCGAACAACCGATCCGCGCCCGACGAGGCGACACCCAGCGCCACGACGGACTGCACGAACTGACGACGATCGATCATCGGGAATTCCTCTCGTGGACGACGTCCACGTACGGCCATCGTGCGTACGCGCGCCATCCTACCGCACGGGAGGCCGACCGTCGTCGGGTTGTGGACGAACGGTCAGGCAGCGTGGTCCCGTCGCTGATACGGTGGTGGCAGGCGGAGCCAGCTGTCCCAACGCGGCCAGCCAGAAGGCGGGGCTGGGGTGGGCCGCTGGAGGAGACAGACGACAGATGGGCGTAGACTGTCGTCACCCATCAAGCCGACCTGTCATGAGACGACTCCTGATCAGGACGTTCGTGACCAGTGCCCTCATCGCCGCAGCGTGCGTTGCGGTGGCGCTGCCGCTCTGGCTGACGGGGCACGTCAGCCGGGTCAAGGTGCGGCGCGCGTCGCCGGATGGCCGCGTGGAGATCGTCTGCCGGGCGCGTCTGCCGGAATCGACCGAATATGAACTGTGGCGCCGGCGGCGGTGGCAGCCGTTCGGCAGTTATCTCACGCACTCAGGTACCGAGAGCATGGGGCGCTGCCGCGACGTGGTGTGGTCGCCCGACGGCACGTTGATCGTGGTCGTCAACGAAGGCAATACGCTGGTCTTCGTCGAACCGTCGAGCGGAGCACGCCTTGGGGTGCAGGGCGGGTTCGCGCCCGGCGACGGTTGGGACTATACGAGCCGCCGCATCATCACTGGACTCCGCTTCACCGCCAGCGACATCGTCGAGTTCGAACACTGCGATCGCGTGCTGCTCAGGCAGCCGGGGCCGGACGGACTGTACTCGCGTTGTGGCGCTGACGTGCGCCGCGGCCGCGCGCGCATCGTTCGTTCGAGCGTCGGCGCCACCGTCACGAACGTCACCGCACTCTGACACGTCGTCCCCGCCGCTCAAGGACGGCACCCGCATCACCGGGGCGTAGCCGTCGAACTTTGTCCGACGGTCAGTGATGCGGGCGGCCGGACAAAGTCCGGCCGCTACACCTGAATAGGGTAGTAGCGCGTGAATAGGGTAGTAGCGCACCCGATTCAGCCTTCGCGCCGCACTGCGATCGGTTACCCGCGTCGCGCGGCGTCGATGGCGGCGACGTCGATCTTCTTCATCGTCATCATGGCGGCGAAGGCGCGCTTGGCTTCCTCACCGCCGGCCGTGAAGGCCTCGGTGAGCGTCCGCGGCGTGATCTGCCACGACAGCCCCCAGCGGTCCTTGCACCAGCCGCATTCGCTCTCCTGGCCGCCATTGCCGACGATGGCGTTCCAGTAGCGGTCGGTCTCCTCCTGATCGTCGGTCGCGATCTGGAACGAGAAGGCCTCGCTATGCTTGAACGTCGGCCCGCCGTTGAGGCCCATGCACGGGATGCCGCAGACGGTGAAGTCCACGGTCAGCACGTCGCCCTTCTTGCCGGACGGGTAGTCACCGGGAGCCGAATGCACGGCCGTCACCTGGCTGTCGGGGAACGTCGCCGCATAGAACCGCGCCGCCGCTTCGGCGTCCTTGTCGAACCACAGGCAAATCGTGTTCTTCGCAATCACTGGCATGGCCTCCAGGACGGCCTCGTGAGCCGTCGTCTGACAGATAGACCCACACGCCGCCAGTAAATCATCGCGGTCGCTCGAGCGGCCAGTGCCAGACCAGCAGGGCTAAGATGGCGCGCGGCATGAACGCGCTGAGAAGGGCGGCCAACCACAACGGTCCGACCGCGGCCGTCTTGCTCGCAGCAGCGCTGCCTGCGCTGCTCGGCAGTGTGCTGTTGATGCGGCGGGAAGGGCTCGGGACTGGCCTGCCGATTCAACAGGTCGCGGCGTTCATCATTGCCGCCGTCGTCGGCTGGACCGCGGACAGTTGGGTCCCACGTCGCGGCGTGCCGTCGAAGGCGACCCTGGCATGGCTGCTTGCCATCAGCCTGTTCATCCCCATCGTGGCGACCGACGGCGATGGCCCACGGCGATGGCTCGGCGCGGGACCGGTCCGGCTGTACCTCGCGCCGATGGTGCTTCCGTCCCTGCTGTTGACGACCTTTTCGAGCGGCTGGGCCGGCGCCAGCCTCGTCATTGCCGTCATTGCGCTGTGGGCGCAGCCCGATGCGGCGCAGGCCAGCGCCCTCGCCCTGGCCGCGCTCGCGTTCGCGCTGACGGCGCCCAACGGGCGCGTCGCGTCGGCCGTCGTCACGACCATCCTCACCGGCCTGGCCCTGATGACATGGCAGCGTCCCGATCCGCTGGCGGGAGTGCCGCACGTCGAGGGCGTGCTGAGGCTCGCATTCCAGTCCGGGTGGCTCGTCGGTTCTGCCGCTGTCGCGGCGGCTCTGCTGCCGTCGGTCGTGCTGGCTCGAGTCGGCTCTCAGCGTCGCGACGGCCGGTGGCTTGCCGTCGCGTGCTACTACGCCGTGCTCGTGGCGTTGGCGCCGCTCGAAGTCACGCCCGTCCCGATCCTCGGCTTCGGCGCGAGTCCGATCCTCGGATACGTTGCGGTCGCCGTCATCGCACGTCGACGCTGACGGGACGCAGCCTCAGTCTTCCTTCAAGGCCACGACAGGGGCGACGCGCGACGCGCGCCACGCAGGGACGCTGCTCGCAAACAGCGCGACACCGATCAGCACGACGGTTGCGGTGACGAGCGTCAGCGGATCACCAGGCTCGACGCCGTGCAGCAGTCCGACCATCACGCGAGCGAGTGCGAACGCACCGACCCAGCCCATCGCGACGCCGATCACCACGTGTTTCAGCGACTGTCCGACAATCATCCGGCGCACCTGCGGGGCCTGCGCGCCGAGCGCCATCCGCAGGCCGATCTCACGCTGGCGCCGGGCGACGGCGTAGCTGACGACACCATAGATGCCGGCGGCCGCCAGCAGGAGTGCGAGCACTGCGCACGCGGCGAGCAGCGTCAACTGGAAACGCGGACGCGCCAGCGAGCGCGACATCGCCTCCTCCATGGGGATGATGTCGGCCAGGGCCACACCGCGATCGATGTCGGCGATCGTCCGTCGGACGTCGGCGGTGAGGTCCGCGGCGCGCCCATCGCGGGCGCGCAGCACGAACGACATGTACGAGTGCGATGGCGCCTCACGCGTGAGGTAGTCGGTGGTCTGCAGATACGGCAGGTAGACCTCGTCGCCGTGATCGCCCTCCCATGTATCGCGCGCGGCATCGGCAACGATGCCGACGATCGTTCGCCAGCGCGCGTCCGGATCCGACGGCGATCCGCCGACCAGGATGCGCTTGCCCATCGCGTCTTCACCGGGCCAGTGCTCCTGCGCGAAATCGCGGCTGACGATGGCCACGGGCACCGCCGCCTCCACGTCGCGCCAGGTGAAGTCGCGTCCCGACACCACCGGCAGTCCCATCGTCTGGAAGTACCCCGGGAGCGAGACGCGATAGACCGCGCCGATTCCTTCACCCGGCGCGGCGACTGGACGTCCTTCGATGGCCACGCCACGTGTCCAGACGTCGCCGCCGAGCGGCAGGTGATTGATGGCTGATGCCGATTCGACACCCGGCAACGCGGCAAAGCGCTCGGTGAGCTCCGTGAAGAAGCCGGCGCGCCGTGGCGCCGCTGTCTGCGCCGTGCCCTCCACCGAGACGGTGAACGTCAGGACGCCGCGCCCGTCGAAGCCGGGGTCGACGGCCTGCAGCGAGACGAGGCTGCGGACCATCAGGCCGGCAACGGCGACCAGTACGAGGGACAGCGCCACTTCCGACGCCATCAGCACGGCGCGCGTCGACAGCTGACGGCGGTCGGCGCTGGCGCCACGTCCGGCGGCGAGATGCTCACCTGGAACAGGACGCGCCGCCTGCAGCGCCGGCGCCAGCCCGAAGCACACGCCCGTGACGATCGCGACGGCGAGCGTGAAGAGCAGGACGACGCCGTTGACGCCGAGCTCCGCCACGCGTGGCAAGTCGGCCGGTGCGTAGGCGACCAGTGCCCGAACGCCGCCGACGGCGAGCCCGAGTCCGACCAACGCCGCGGCGACCGACAGCAACAGGCTCTCGACCAGGAATTGCCGGACGATCTGCAGTCGTGTGGCGCCGAGTGCGAGGCGCACGGCCACTTCCCGGCGACGCGACGAGGCGCGCGCCAGCAGGATGTGGCCGACGTTGGCGCATGCCACCGCAAGCACGAGACCGGCGCCGACCATGAAGACGATGACGGGCAGGCGTGTCTTGCCGACGACGCGTTCCTTCAAGGACACGACCTGGACGTTGCGATTGGTGCCTGGGAACTCCGCCTCGAGGCGCGACGTCAACGCCGAGACCTCGGCCTGCGCCTGCCCGATCGAGACACCGGGCGCCAGCCGCGCGAAGATACGCAGGCTGTTGTCGGTACGGGCCGTGGACCGGCCGGCCATCGGCATCGGCGCCCACAATTCGGCCTTGACGGCCCAGAAGGGCGCGAACACGAAACCCGGCGGCATCACGGCGACCACGGTGTACGGCTCGCCATCGAGCCGCAGGCTCTGACCGATGATGTTCGGTGCGGCGCCGAAGCGACGCACCCAGAGACCATGCGCGATCACCACCTGGTGGTGATCACCGCCGTTGAACGCGTCGGCGGCCGGCAGTCGCCCGAGCAGCGGCTCGACGCGTAGCAACGGCAGCGTCTGCTCCGTCACGTGCAGGCCGAGCAGGCGTTCCGCGCCCTGGTCGTCGCCGAGGTTGAGCCGCCAGTACTCGGCGGCGCCCATGGCCTCGAATGACCGCGTCTCCCGGCGCCAGTCCAGGAAGTTGGCGGTCGACACCGGGGCGTTGCCGTGGTGCATGACGATCACCAGATCGTCGGCCGCGCCATACGCCAGTGGACGCAACAGGATTCCGTGCAACGCGCTGAACATCGTCACGTTGGCGCCGACCGCGACGGCCAGCACGATGACGACGATGGCGCAGACGACGGGCGTGCGCCGGATGGCGCGCAGCCCGAGCCGCACGTCGCGCCAGAGCGCCTCGAGGGCTCGCGTGCTGCGGGCGTCGCGATGGGCCTCGCGAATGCCATCGACGCCGCCGAAGGCCTGCCGCGCCTCGCGTCGGGCCTCGGCGGGCGAGAGACCGCGCGCGAGTGCGTCGCGCTCGGCCAATTCGAGATGCGCGGCGATTTCCGCGTCGAGCTCGCGATCCATCCGATCCAGACGGAACAACGCCAGTACACGGCGGAATGCCGTCATGGCCGGGCTCCCAGGAACTTTGCGATGAGCGCCGTCGACTGCTCCCAGCTCGCGATCTGTTTGCGGAGATGCGCCGTGCCGAGCTTCGTCAACTCGTAGAACTTCACCTCGCGATTGGTTTCGCTGACGCCCCAGCTGGTGCGGATGAAGTCCTGCTGCTCGAGCCGAATCAGCGCCGGATAGATCGCGCCCTGACTGAGGCGCGACGTCCCGCCACCGACCTGCTCCAGGCGGCGCGCGATGGCGTAGCCGTGCAGCCTGCCCATGGTGTCGAGCGTACGGAGGACGAGGAGGTCGAGGGTGCCGTGCGGAAGATCGGACTTGGTTTTAGACATGTCTATCTCAGACATGTCTAGGATTCACCCTTGCGGCCACCCCGTCAAGAGCCAGGTCTTACAATCCTGGGATGATTCCTGCCCCTGACGACGTGGCCGCCCCGCCGGCCGATGCCACCACCACCGCGAGCGGCCTCGCCTCGAAAGTGATTGAAGCCGGAACCGGCACGCAGCATCCGGGCCCGCGCTCGCGCGTGCTCGTGCACTACTCGGGCTGGACGACCGACGGCCGGATGTTCGACAGCTCCGTCAGCCGTGGCGAGCCGATCGCCTTCGGGCTCTACCAGGTGATCGCTGGCTGGACCGAAGGCGTGCAGCTGATGGTCGAGGGCGAGAAGCGCCGGCTCTGGATTCCCGAGAGTCTCGCCTATCGCGGCCAGCCCGGTGCACCGGCCGGCATGCTCGTGTTCGACGTCGAGCTGTTGCGCATCGAGTCGTAAGCCACCTGCTGGACAAGCCACGGGCGCCATGGAACCATGCCGCCCGTGGCCGCCAGGAACGACGAGGCACAGCGCCTGCGCGACCTTGCGCAGTTGCGACGTGTGCGCGACCGCATCGATCGCGACTACGAGCAGCCGCTCGACGTCGAAGCGCTGGCTGCGGGTGCCGGCATCTCCGCCGGTCACCTGAGCCGCGAGTTCAAGCGGGCCTACGGCGAATCGGTCTATTCCTACCTCATGACCCGCCGGATCGAGCGGGCGATGGCGCTGCTGCGGCGCGGCGATCTCAGCGTCACCGACGTGTGCTTCGCCGTCGGCTGCTCATCGCTGGGCACCTTCAGCACGCGTTTCACCGAGCTGGTCGGCGTGCCGCCGAGCGTCTACCGGCAAGACGCGGCAGGCACGGTGGCGGGCATCCCGTCGTGCGTCACCCGCCAGGTGACGCGACCGGTCAGGAATCGAGAAGCACCGCTGAAGGGCCGCGCCTAGACTGACCGCCATGGACATCACCATTCACGCGCTCTTCCTGCCGCACAACGATCCCGAGGCGGCGATCACCTTCTACCGCGACCGCCTCGGCTTCGAGGTACGCAACGACGTCGGCTACAACGGCCTGCGCTGGATCACCGTCGGTCCGGTCGGGCAGCCGCGCACCGCCATCGTGCTCTCGCCGCCGGCCGTCGGCCCCGGATACACCGAAGACGAGCGCCGCACCATCAACGAGATGATGGCCAAGGGCACCTACGGCGCCGTGGTCCTGGCCACCCGCGACGTCGATGCGACGTTCGAGCAGCTGCAGGCCAGTGGTGTCGAGATCGTCCAGGAACCCATCGACCAGCCCTACGGCCTCCGCGACTGTGCCATCCGGGATCCCGCCGGCAACCTGATTCGTCTGCAGCAGATCCGCTGACACGCCGTCGCACGCGAAAGCATCCAGATGAGCACCAGCACGAAGAAGACGACGCCGGTCGCCGACCGTCACGCCGCCGACAGCCACGACCTGATTCGGGTGCAGGGCGCCCGCGAGAACAATCTCAAGGACATCAGTGTCGAGATTCCCAAGCGCCGGCTGACGGTGTTCACCGGCGTGTCGGGGTCGGGCAAGAGCTCGCTGGTGTTCGACACGATCGCCGCCGAGTCGCAGCGGATGATCAACGAGACCTACAGCGCGTTCGTGCAGGGATTCATGCCGACGCTCGCACGTCCCGACGTCGATGTGCTCGACGGCCTGACGACGGCGATCATCGTCGACCAGGAACGGATCGGCGCCAATCCGCGATCGACGGTCGGCACGGTCACCGACGTGAACGCGATGCTCCGCATCCTGTTCAGCCGCCTGGGCTCGCCGCAGATCGGTCCGCCGAGTGCGTACGCCTTCAATGTCCCGTCGGTCAGCGGCGTCGGCGCGATCACCGTCGAGCGCGGTGAAGGTCGGACGCAGGCGAAGAAGGCTACCTACACCCGCCTGGGCGGCATGTGTCCGCGTTGTGAAGGCATGGGCAACGTCAGCGACTTCGACCTGACGGCGCTCTACGACGACAGCAAGTCGCTCAACGAAGGCGCGATCACGATTCCCGGCTACAGTATGGACGGGTGGTACGGCCGCATCTTCCGCGGCGCCGGCTTCTTCGATCCCGATAAGCCGATCCGCAAGTACAACAAGCGCGAGCTGCACGACCTGCTGCACAAGGAATCGACCAAGATCAAGGTCGACGGCATCAACCTGACCTACACCGGCATCATTCCGCAGATTCAGAAGTCCTTCCTGTCGAAGGACCTCGATGCGATGCAGCCGCACATCAGGGCCTTCGTCGAGCGGGCAATCACGTTCACGGTCTGCCCCGAGTGCCACGGGACGCGCCTGAGCAAGGAGGCGCGCTCGTCGAAGGTGTCGGGGATCAACATCGCCGATGCGTGCGCGATGCAGATCAGTGATCTCGCGGCATGGGTGCGCGGACTGAACGCACCGGCGCTGGCGCCGCTGCTCCAGGCACTGATCGAGACGCTCGACTCGTTCGTCGACATCGGGCTTGGCTATCTGTCGCTCGAACGACCGTCGGGCACGTTGTCGGGCGGTGAGGCGCAGCGCACGAAGATGATCCGACACCTCGGCTCGTCACTCACCGACGTGACCTACGTGTTCGACGAGCCGACGATCGGCCTCCATCCTCACGACATCCAGCGGATGAACGAACTGCTCCTGCGGTTGCGTGACAAGGGCAACACGGTGCTCGTGGTCGAACACAAGCCAGAGGCGATCGCGATTGCCGATCACGTCGTCGACCTCGGCCCGGGAGCCGGCGCCGCTGGCGGCACGGTGTGCTACGAAGGACCGGTCGACGGTCTCCGGACGAGCGGCACGATCACCGGCCGGCACTTCGATGATCGCGCCGCAATCAAGCCGGCCGTGCGCAAACCGACCGGCGCGCTGAAGGTGCGTGGCGCGACGACGCACAACCTGAAGAAGGTGAACGTCGACATTCCGCTCGGCGTGCTGGTCGTGGTCACGGGTGTGGCCGGCTCTGGCAAGAGTTCACTGATTCACGGCTCCGTCTCGGATCAGGGGGGCGTGGTCACCGTCGACCAGGCGGCGATTCGGGGATCGCGCCGGAGCAATCCGGCAACGTACACGGGCCTGCTCGATCCGATTCGCACGGCCTTCGCCAAGGCCAACGGGGTCAAACCGGCGCTCTTCAGCCCGAACTCCGAGGGCGCGTGCCCGACCTGCAACGGCGCCGGTGTCATCTACACCGACCTGGCGATGATGGCGGGCGTGACGACACCGTGCGAGGAGTGCGGCGGCAAGCGCTTTCAGGCGTCGGTGCTCGAATACACGCTGGCGGGTCGCAACATCAGCGACGTGCTCGAGATGTCGGTGAGCGACGCGACGGCGTTCTTCGCCACGGGCGAGGCGAAGACCCCGGCCGCGCACGCGATCCTGTCGCGCATGGCCGACGTTGGTCTCGGGTACCTGAGCCTGGGTCAGCCACTGACGACGCTGTCGGGTGGTGAGCGTCAGCGCCTCAAGCTGGCGACGCACATGGGCGAGAAGGGCGGCGTGTATGTGCTCGACGAGCCGACGACCGGCCTGCACCTGGCCGACGTCGAGCAGTTGCTCACGCTGCTCGATCGCCTCGTCGATGCCGGCAAGTCGGTGATCGTCATCGAGCACCATCAGGCCGTGATGGCGCACGCCGACTGGATCATCGACCTTGGCCCAGGCGCCGGGCACGATGGCGGGACGGTCGTGTTCGAAGGGACGCCGGCAGCGCTGGTGAAGGCACGCAAGACGCTGACCGGCAAGCATCTCGCCGCGTACGTGGCGTGACTGCCTCGCCCGATACGTCGGGCGGCGGTGAGACAGGCGGATCCGTCACGGCTTCGCGCGGATCGAGAGCGCGTGGTGGAAGACGTCCAGCGGATCCCAACGCACCTTCACCTGCTGGAGCCGATGGTAGTTGTCGTGGAAGTAGATGGCCGACCATGGCACGCCCGAGCGGTTCCACGCCGGATCGGCGAGGTCGACGTCGGGGTGGTTGATCAGCGCTCCGTCGTAGGCATCGCCGGGAATCGGGGCGCCGCCGGTGGCGGCGAACATGTCGCGATAGAAGGCGCGCACCCAGGCGAGGTTGCGGCCATCGTCGGCCGGCTCCATCCACCCCGTCGTGCACGCCATGTCGAAAATGGCGCTGCGATGTGGTGACGCGGTTGCGTCCGGCGCCACGGCGTTGACGCGACCGCCGTACGTGGCCAGTCCCAGCATCCCGCCCGGCACATCGTCGTCCGTCGTAAGGTGGTCGTAGGCGACGCGGATCTGCAGGTCGGTCAGGCGTGTCTTCAGCAGCGCATCCTTGCCCTTCGTGCGAACGCCGCCCGGCGGCATCGTGAACAGTTCGGGAAAGGGATTCAGCGCGAAGTCGAGCCAGGACAGTCGTGCCAGCTCCGGTTCGGATGCGGCACCGACGCCCTCGTCGAGGTATTGGACATAGTCGCGTGCCTGCGCCGCGGCCGCCTCACCGGCCGTGCTCACGCCGCGCACGACGATGCGTCCGGCCTGACGGCGGTGCGCGGCCAGCAGTGTCCAGAGCGACGTCTGCGGCGAGTCGGGACGGCTGTTGCGCTCGCTCCAGGTGCCATGGTTCCTGAGCAGCCGGGCGAAGGAACGCTCGTCGAGGTAGTCCCACCGCCACTCGGCCTGAAACGTGTGGATCGACGGTGGAGCCGGAGGGAGGAGGGCGGCCGGGTCGCTGCCGGTCGCAGTCGCCATGCGGAACCAGTAGCGGGTGGCGACGCCGAAGTTGCCACCTCCGGCGCCGGTGAACCCCCACCACAGGTCGCGATGCGGGTCGTCCTGCTCTCGTGTCGCCACGACGACCTGGGCGCGTCCCTGTGCGTTCACGGTCACGAGCTCGACGCCATGGAGGTAGTCGGCCACCAACCCGAACTGCCGGCACAGGAAGCCGAACGCGCCGCCGGCCACGTGACCGCCGATGCCGACGCCCGGATACTCACCCAGCGGCAGCACCGTTCCCCACGAGTCGTGGAGAGCGCGAAACGTCTCGCCGACGGTCGCGCCCGCCTCGACCATGATGGCGCGGCGATCCGCATCGAAGGCGATGCGTTTCATCGGCGACACGTCGAGGATGACGCGGACATCCGGCGTGGACACGAAGTTCTCCAGGCAGTGACCGCCGCTGGTGACGACGAGCCGGCGACCCTCGGTCACGGCGTCCTGGACGGCCGCCACGACATCGGACGTGGACGCGGCGAGACGCACGTAGTCAGGCTGCGCCGTGAAGCGGCGATTGAAGCGCTTGTTGACGACCGCGTCGTAACGCGCGTCGCCACGGCGAATCCTCGCCTCTGGAGTCTGCCCGCCCTCCGTCGTGTCAGCCATGACTGACAGGATAGCCGGCCGGGGATGACGCTCTTACCGACGCTCGGCCGTACGGAGGGCGCGGCGCAGATGCGGCTCCAGCTCGTCGGCCATGCGGGCAAAGCCGAGGTCGGTCGGGTGACTGTCGTCGACCGTGCCGTCGCCGTCGTCGCCCAGCATCGCGGCGCTCGACGCGAGCGTGATCAGCCGATCGCCCCGCTTTCGGCGCTCCTCGTACATGCGGCGCAGCGACGCATTCGACCGGACGACGTCGGCCGCCTTCGTCGGCCTGAAGCGGAGGTTCGGGTACGGCAGGTGCTCGACGAGGATGATCGGTGTTCGCGGGTGTGCCGCACGGATCGTGTCGATCAGTCCGGGTATCCGCTCGTCCACCTGCGCCGGCGTCAGATTGGGTAAAGGATCGAGCACGTACACGGCCGGGTCCAGTCCCGCCAGCAGGCGCGCGACCTCCGGCTCCGCCTTGCCGTTGCCGGAGAAGCCCAGGTTGATCATCGGCACGTCGAGGCGACGCCCGAGCATCGCGGGATAGCTCATGCCGGGCCGACTCGCACAGCAGCCCTGCGTGATCGACGTGCCATACACGACGACCGGGCGATCCGGCGCTGGCGGGTCGAACTGGAACGACGTCGTGGCCTCCGGCACGCCGATCTCGAGGCGCGACACGCCGTTGTACAGCGGCAGGTAGGCGCGGAACTCGCGGCGCACGGGCGTGAGGCCATCGATGACGAGCGCGTCGTTGGCCGGCGACTCGATGGGTCGCGCCCCACCGACGAAGTACCACTCGCCCTTGTCGCGGGCATACACGTCCAGCCCGCTGACGCCGGTGGCTGGCATATGTGGCAGCGCCAGTCGGTCGGCCGTGACCGTCCAGCGAACCCGGATGCGGGTGGCGTCGGTCGTGAACCGCACGCTCAGGCCAGCCGAGTGGCGCGAGAGGTCCCACACCGGCTTTCGTACGTCGCCCTTCGCGCGCGCCGGAAAGCGGTCAAACGGGTCCTCCGTGTCGGTCCAGCCCTTGCCTTCGACGACGGCGGGCGCAACGAGGTGCCAGCGCATCGGCACCGGTGGCTCGCTATCGACCGGTTGCGCCATCGTCGACACGGGTGTCAATGCGAGGAGGAAGGCCAGCAGGCGGAAGGAGGTCATCGGTGCGCGCATCGTACTGGGCACGTGTCGCAGCGAGCAATGCGGCGGTTCACGCAGCAGGGTGATGCCGCACAATGACGCGATGGACGAGTCGCGACACCTGCTTCGTCACTACCTCGCGGTGCTGGCGTATCGCACGCAGAAGGCCGTGCGCGACGCGCCCACCTCGTTCGGAAGCTTCGAAGCCGGTGCGCAGGTGCGAACGCCGGCAGCCCTGGTGCGACACATGGCCGTCGTGCTCGACTTCGCGCGCAGCTGCTACGCCGGCGGGCGCGAGACGATGGAGCCGCTCGCCGACCTGGCCGCGGAGCTCACACGCTTTCATCGCGTGCTGGAGGACCTGAGCGCGCACCTGGCCACTGATGCTCAGCCGAGCCGTCTGACCGAGGCGCAGCTGCTGCAGGGCCCCTTCGCGGATGCGATGACCCATGCCGGCCAGCTGGCCTTGCTGCGTCGTCTCGCCGGTGCGCCCGTGCGACCGGAGAGCTTCGTCGAGGCTGCCATCGACGTCACCAACGTCAGCGAGACGCAGCCGCTACCCGTTCGGCCTGCTGCGAACTGGCCCGAAGCGCCGTCCGCATGACCTGTCACGAACTCTCGGTCGACGTCGCAGTGATCGGCGGCGGCGTCGGCGGCTGCGCCGCAGCACTCGCCGCGGCCGATGCTGGCGTGTCGGTGGTGCTGGTCGAGCCGACCGACTGGATCGGTGGCCAGCTGACGACGCAGATCACACCACCGGACGAACACGGCTGGATCGAACGCTTCGGCTGCACGGCGAGTTATCGCCGATTTCGCGACGGGGTGCGCTCGTACTACAGGACCCACTACCCACTGACCGATGCCGCGCGGGCGAACCCGCGGCTCAATCCAGGCAACGGATGGGTGTCGCCGCTGTGTCACGAGCCACGTGTGGCATTGGCAGTACTCGAAGGGCTGCTGGCACCGCACGTCGCGAGCGGTCGCCTGCAGATCCTGCGGCGCCACTCGCTGGCACGCGTCATCGACGGTGGGGCAGATCGACTGCGTGGCGTCGAGCTCCGCGATCACGAGACCGGCGCCGCGCGCGTGATCGAGGCGCGGTGGCTGCTCGATGCGACCGAACTCGGCGATCTGATCGGCCTGGGTGGCGTCGAGTCGGTGACCGGCGCCGAGTCGCAGGCGATGACGGGAGAGCCGAGTGCACCGGCGGCTGCGTCGCCGACGAATGCGCAGGCGTTCTCGGTGTGCTGCGTTCTCGACCACGACGAGGATGCCGATCACACGATCGAACGCCCGGCCCGCTACGACTACTGGCGGACGTACGTGCCGCCGGTGACACCGGCGTGGACCGGACGCCTGTTCTCGTGGGAGGCGCCGCATCCAAGGACGATGGACGTGGTGCGTTATCGCTTCGCTCCGAACCGTGAGCGGGCACGAGCCTTCGAGGGCCTGTGGAGTTACCGCCGCATCCTCGATCGGCACAACTTCGAGGCCGGGCGCTACGACAGCGATCTCTGCGTCATCAACTGGGTGCTGCTCGATTTCATCGGCGGTGATCTGGTCACGGCCGACGAGCCGACGCGAGCGAGCCTCGAGGCCGAGGCACGCGAGCAGACACGGTCGGTCGTGTACTGGCTGCAGACGGAAGCGCCGCGCGAGGACGGCGGTCAGGGCTGGCGTGGCCTGCGTCTACGTGGCGACGTCACGGGAACGTCTGATGGACTCGCAATGAGTCCGTACATCCGGGAGTCACGACGGGTGGTGGCGCTCACCACGATTCGCGAGCAGGACGTGTCGGCAGCAGAGCGGCCGGGTGAGCGGCTCGGCGAGCGCTACGCCGACAGCATCGGCGTCGGGTACTACCGCATCGACCTGCATCCATCGGTCGGGGGCGACAACTACGTGGACGTCGCGGCGCTGCCGTTCAGGATTCCGTTGCGAGCGCTGGTGCCGCGTCGGGTCGACAACGTGCTGGCCGCCGGCAAGTGTCTCGGGACGACGCACATCACCAACGGCTGCTATCGCCTGCATCCCGTGGAGTGGAACATCGGCGAGGCCGCCGGTGCCCTCGCGGCGTTCTGCATACAGAAGCACCGGACCGGACAGGCCGTGTGCGACGACGAGCGCCTCGTGGGCGAGTTCCAGCAGCTGCTCGTGCGTCGCGGCGTCGAGCTCGCATGGCCCGAGGGTCTCGATCTCGACGACGGTGACCCGCACGCGCACGCGCGGTGACGATCAGCTCAGGATGCCGAGTGCCGTGAGGATGCGACGCGAGAGCGGGACGCGCTCCTTGTAGGCGCGCCCATAGTCGTCGGCTCCGAGCTGCAGGGCGAAGTAGTAGGTCGCGTCCGACTTCTCGACGAAGCCGACGTACCAGTTCGACGTCTGCTCGCCGGTCGGGTGGCAGGCGCCGGTCTTGGCGCTGAGACGCCAGGCAGGCGTCTCCTCGACCAGCATGATTTGTCGCGTGAGCGCCGTCGTGCGCGCCGACAGCCCGAGCCGGTTCTCGTGGAACCGGCGCAGGAACTGCACTTGCTCGTCGGCCGACACGCGCAGGGAACCGTCGACCCAGAACGGACTCTTCGCGCCATCGATACCGCCACTCGTGTCCTCGTTCCCGTACCCGAACGCGCGAACGTAGCGGCTCTCTTTCGCCATCCCGAGTCGCTGCGCCTGGAGGCGGTAGTACCACAGCGCCGATGCCTTGAAGGCTTCCTGCAGGTTGAAGTCGCGGGCCCACTGCGGCGGCTGCTTCAGCGCCGGGTCGTAGGTGAGTGGCGCCTCGGTGGCGCCGGGCACGGTGCCCGACTCGAGCAGGATCATCGTGTGCGGCACCTTGAACGTCGAACACGGTGCGAATCGTCGGGCCGCGCGCGCCGGGTTGTGCCTCGTGGTCTCACCCGTCTTTCCGTCGAGCAGCACGAAGGTGCCGTCCAGCCCTTCGAAGAAGGACGCGAGGTCCTGAGCTGGTGCCTGGGTGGCAAGAACGGACGCAAGAAGGGTGGACGTCAGGAGCAGCGGCAGGCGCATCGCCGAGGATTATCGCCCGCGCGTGGGCGCCTGGAGTTCGTCTCGGCTCATCCCATGAGTTACAGCGAGCCCCCTTGTGTTTCATGGGGAAGCGATCCTAGACTCCCCATGGAACCCATGGGGAAGACACGCGACACGCACGACGACCCGCTCGAACTGGTGCGGGGCACCCTCGACGTCCTGATTCTCAAGGCGCTGGCCTGGGGCGCGCTGCACGGATACGCCGTCAGCGCACTCATCCGGCGGCAGACCGATGGCGCGCTGCTGGTCGAGGAGGGCACGCTGTATCCCGCGCTCTGGCGCCTCGAGGAGCGGTCGCTCATCGAGGCCGAGTGGGGCCTCTCGGAGAACAACCGCAAGGCGAAGTTCTACCGGCTCACCGCGGCCGGGCGGAAGCGGCTGCGCGACGACATGCGCATGTGGGACACCTATGCCGCCGCCGTCAACAAGATGCTCCAGGCCACGCGCCCGCCGGCGCCGGAGGTGCCGTGATGACGCCGCTCCCACGCTGGCGCCGTTACGCTCGTCTGTTCGGCCCCGACCCGGCGGCCGACGCCCGCGACGAACTGCACTTCCATCTCGACTCGAAGGTGCAGGACCTGCGAGCGGAGGGCTGGTCCGAAGACGCCGCACGCGTCGAGGCCGCGCGGCAGCTCGGCGACGTGCAGGCGCTCGAAGCGGTCGGTGCCCACGTCGGCACCCGACGTCAACGTCGGACCGATCGGACGACCACGCTGATGGCGGCCGTTCAGGACCTGCGCCTGGCGTTCCGCGTATTCCTGCGCGACCCGGGCTACGCGTGCATCGTCATGCTGGTGATCGCCCTCGGCATCGCCACCAACGCCACCGTCTTCAGCGTCGTCCACACGTTGCTGTTGCGGCCGCTGCCGTTCCCGGAGCCGCAAGCGCTGACGTGGCTGTCGTCGGGCGTCGGCGTGGCGAAGGAAGCCCGCGCCGCGCTCGGCTTGTCGTCGGTGACGTATACCGTCGACGCCTTCGAGGCCTTCCAGGCCAGCAACCAGTCGTTTGCCAGCGTGGCCGCGTACAACCCGTTCTTCGCCGACTCCGACTACCTGCTGACCGGGCAGGGCGACGCGCGCGCGCTCGACGGCGTGATGGTCGGTGGCAACTTCTTCCAGACTCTCGGCGTGGAGCCGGCGATCGGCCGGTGGTTCGCGCCCGACGAGGTCGTGCGCAACGGCAGGCCGGCGGTGATGTTGTCGCACGCACTGTGGCGGGATCAGTTCGGCGCCAACCCGGATCTGGTCGGCCAGACGATCACGATCGATCGCCGCGCCGTCACCGTCGTCGGCGTGCTGCCGGAGTCGTTCGACTTCGGATCCGTGTTCGCGCCGGGCCAGCGCTTCGACGTGTTCATGCCGGCGGTGATGGACGATCTCCGCGGTGCAGGCAACACGCTGTCGATCGTCGGCCGCATGAAACCGGGCGTGTCGGTGCAACAGGCGCAGTCGGAAGCCGACAGCCTGTTCCCGCGTCTGCAGCGCGAGCATCCCGAATGGTGGGGTGACTACAGCTCCACGGTCACTGCCCTCGGGGATCACGTGCGCGGGCATCTGCGACGGCCGTTGATCGTGCTCTGGAGTGCCGTCGGCCTGCTGCTCGTGATGGCATGCGTCAACGTCTCGAGCCTCCTGCTCGCGCGCGTGTCGTCGCGCGATCAGGAGTTCGCGATGCGGGCGACGCTCGGCGCCAGCCGGGTTCGGTTGTTCGCGATGCTGCTGGCCGAGAGCGTCGTGCTCACTGCCGCAGGCACGGCGCTCGGCGTCGCGCTTGCGCTGCTGCTGACGCGCTGGCTCGCGCGACAGGACGCCGTGCTGCTGCCGTTGCTGGACCGCGTTGTCCTCGGCTCGGCCAGCCTCTGGTGGACGGCGGCGATTGCTGCCGCCATGGCGTTCGTGTTCGCGGTGGTGCCGATGGCGCGCCTGTCGCGCACGCATGCCGAGCGAGCGCTGCAGGCGAGCGGCCGTGGTATCGCCGGGCCGCGCCGGCTCGAGCAACTGCGGGCGACGCTGGTCGTCGTGCAGGTGGCGCTGGCGTGTGTCCTGCTGGTGGGTGCGGGCCTGCTGCTTCGGAGTTTCGTGCACGTGCTCGACGTGGACCTCGGGTTCGCACCCAGTCGCGCGGCGGCGGTCGAGATCATGTACGAAGGCGGCGACGGCGCGCGGCGCGGCGTGGTGCTGCGCGAACTGCTCGATCGGATCGGCGCGCTGCCTGGCGTCGAAGCGGCGGGTGTCACCGACATGCTGCCGCTCGGACGCAATCGCAGTTGGGGTCTGCGGGCACCCGGGGCAACCTATCGCGACAACCACGAGATGGCAGCACGTGTTCGCGTTGTGACGCCCGGCTATCTCGAAGCGATGGGCATGCGGCTGCGCGAAGGCCGTGCCTTCTCGTGGGACGACGCCGCGAGTCGCGAGCCGATCGTGATCATCAACGAGGCGGCCGCGCGACGGCACTGGCCGGCCGGCAGCCCGCTCGGCAGTGTCGCGGAAGTGACGCTCGACGGCTGGAAGCCGGCCCGCATCGTCGGCATCCTCGCCGACGTGCGCGGGCAGAGCGTCGAGGCGGCGGCCGGGCCGGAGATGTACCTGCCCGTGTGGCTCGCCGGTCCTTCCGGCGCGGAGCTGGTCGTCCGCTCGACGATGCCCGCGAGCACGCTGGGGCCGAGCGTGTTGCGGGTCCTGCGCGACGGCAATCCGCTGCAACCGGCCACGTCGCTCCGTCCATTGCAAGACCTCGTGGATCGCTCGGTCTCGCCGCGCCGGTTCTTCCTGTTGCTGGTCGGCGGCCTCGCGGTCCTCGGCCTCGCGCTGGCCGCCGTCGGCATCTTCGGCGTCATCTCGTATGCGGTGAAGCAGCGCACCCGCGAGATCGGCGTGCGCATGGCCCTCGGCGCGAATGCCGGTCAGGTGCGCAGGCAGGTGATGTTCCGATCGCTTCGCCTGGCCGGGCTCGGCCTCGCGGTCGGCGCCGTCGCGTCGACGCTGGTGGCGCGTGCGCTCTCGTCGCTGCTGTTCGAGACGACACCGACCGATCCGGTGAGCTACGCCGGCGTCGCCGTCCTCGTCGTCGCGCTCGCCGGTTTGGCCGGCTACCTGCCGGCTCGCCACGCGTCTCGCATCGAGCCGATGGCCGCCCTGCGCAAGTCGTGAGGGGCGGACCCGCGTGCTACCTCAGCGCAGGTCGTCGTAGCGGACGGCGGTGATCTCGAGACGCTCCGGCCCGCGCGGCGCACGCAGGACCACCGTATCGCCGACCTTCGCGGTCAGCAGCGCCCTGGCGAGTGGCGATCGCCAGGACACCCGGGCGTCACCGGCGTCGATCTCGTCGACGCCGACGATCGTCACTTCGCGCTCCTCGCCCGACTCTTCGTACTCGAAGGTCACGGTGGCGCCGAAGTGGACCTTGCCGTGGGTCTTGCCGGCGTTGTCGACAATCACGGCGCGATCGAGGCTCTTGGACAGATACCGGATCCGTCGGTCGATCTCGCGCAGCCGCTTCTTGCCGTAGATGTAGTCGCCGTTCTCGGAGCGGTCGCCGTTGCTCGCCGCCCACGCCACCGTCGTCACGACGGTCGGCCGCTCCTCTTTCCAGAGGTGGGCGAGTTCGTCCTGCAGGCGCCGGTATCCGGCTAGCGTGATGTAGTTCTTGACCTCGTCTGCCATCGACCGGCCTACACGTCCACCTTGTAGGAGAGGCGGATCTCGTCGCCCGTCTGCCCGCGGAATCCCCAGTTGGCCATCGGCGTTTCGGTGATCGTGATCTCGACGTCGGCCGGCGACAGGCCGACGGTCTGCTGCAGCCGTTCGAACAGGAGCCTGATCAGCTGCTTTCGCGTGTCTACCGTACGCCCCTCGAACATACTGATCTCGATGATCGTGTAGCGCGTCGTGCGTCCCTGTCCGCCGGGGATGAAGAAATCCTCGGCATCCATCGGGAAGAAGCGGTGCGCGCGCTTGTCGGCAGGGAACTGCAGCGCCTCGACGACGCACGAGTGAACGGCGTCCGAGATCTGCGCCTTGTAGGGATTGAGTTGCTCGGCGATGCCGTAGACCTTGATCTGAGCCATGAGTGCGGCGCCCGCGGTCGGGCACAGCAGCGTACCGCAGCCAGGCGCGTCGATCGAACCAGCCCGGAACCGTCCGACAGGTCGGATGGCTACGAAATCAGGCCCGAGTCGTCGAACTTGGTAGGGACGCGCCGCCGGCGCGTCCGACGCGGCCGGCTCGGCGAGCCGGCCCTACCGAGTTGCGACAGGACCAACCTCGGCGAGCCGGCCCTACCGAACGTCGGCAGCGCTGTCTCGCGCGCCCCTGCCGAGATGCAGGCGGATGCGCTTCAGGCCGGTGCAGAGACCTTCATCAGGATCAGGCCCGCGACGATCAGGGCCGCGGCCACCACGCGCATCGTCGTCGCCGCCTCACCGAGCGCCACGATACCGACGACGAACGCGCCGATGGCACCGATGCCCGTCCACACGGTGTAGGCGGTGCCGAGCGGCATCGACTTCATCGCGATCGAGAGCAGCGAGAAGCTGGCCAGCATCGCGACCAGCGTGACGATCGTGGGAGCGGGCCGCGTGAAGCCGTGCGACAGCTTCATCGTGTAGGCCCAGACGACTTCCAACACCCCTGCGACGACCAACAGCAACCAGGCCATGCCGGCCCTCCTCACCTGAAAGGACCGGGCCGTCCCGGAGGTGTCTCCCGTGGCGCGAACGCCTCTGGCGAGGCGTCGCAGGTGCGACGGGCGGAGGGCGTGGCCTCCCTTGCGAGAGACCATTGTCGCATTCGCGACGCCGGTTCGTGCGTCAGTCGGGAATTGCGGCTTCGACGAGGTACGCCAGCAGCGTCAGTGACTCCTGCCAGCCCAGATAGCAGGCCTCGGCCGGAATCGCGTCAGGAATGCCTTCCTGGACGATGGTGACCTCGGTGCCGACCGAGACGCCCTTCAGCACCACCGTGACGGTCATCGTGCCCGGCAGGTTCGGGTCGTCGAACCGGTCGGACCAGCGGAGCCGTTCGTTGGGGACGACCTCGAGGTACTCGCCGCCGAAGGAGTGACTCTGGCCCGTCGTCAAGTTCGTGAACGACATCTTGTAGGTGCCTCCGACGCGGACGTCCAGATGGTGCACCTTGCCGGTGAACCCGTGCGGCGGCAACCACTTGGCCTTGGCGTCGGCGTCGGTGAAGGCGCGGTAGACGCGCTCGGGGGTGGCCTTCAGGACGCGATGGAATTGCACGGTGCTCGGCATGGGTTGAGTCTCCTCGATGGCGACGTACTGTCGTCTTCTGCAGGTTGGACGGGCCAGTCGCGCCGCATTCATCGGTCGCCCGGCCGCTTCGTCACCTCCATGAACGCGAATCGCCGTCGCGTCTGACCGCCAGGACTGGACACGTTCGCCATGGTCGTGTCGTATGCATGCACGAACGGGATCAGGAGGATTACGTGGATACGACCCAGAACGACCGGGCGGGGCTGGACCGCCGTCATTTCCTGAAGGGCGCCGGCGCGGGTGTTGCGGCGGCGGCTGTGGTGCTTTCTCCGCGCGACGCCGCGGCCGTGCAGGAGCAGGCCAGGAAGGCGGCGCTCGACCGCATCGCCAGCAATTCCTACCCGCTGCGTCAGCTGTTCAAGACGCGGGCTCAGGGAAGCGGCGGCGCGCCCGGCGTGGCGGCGGGGGCAACCCGTCCGGCCGGCGCAGGGAGGCGCGGCGACTTCGCCGAGGATTCCGAGGCGGCGTCGAAGAACCCCAATGCGGCCGGGCCGCTCGCGGTGGCCGACAAGGCGCGGAAGGCGCGCGCCAACCTCCCCAGCACCGCCGAGATGAAGAAGAAGTACGGCGAGATCACCCCGCTGGACTTCCCGCAATTCACCCGGGACACCTTCCCCGGCGTGACCCGCATGGACCTGCGGTCGGCGTTGTTCGGCGACGTGACCGATGACTCGATGTTCTTCCGCGGCGAAGACGGCCGCCCGGGTGGATTCGACCCGCTGAGCCCCTCGGGACGCAAGTGGCTCGACACCTTCGCCAACACCATGGCGAAGACCGGCACCAAACTGCAGCACGTCTCCAACAACGCGCCGTTCTCGCTGGCCGAGTACGGATCGCCGAAGGCCGACGAGGCGCGCAAGGCCGGCGTGGCGATGGCCAAGCGCTGGCTCGAAGGCTGCGCCGTGCTCGGCATCAAGTCGATGCGGATGAACTCGCCGGAAGCGTTCGGCGCGAGCATCCGCCCGAGTGCGATCGCGAGAGGTCCCGGCGACGGCTATCCGCGCAACATCGACATGGTGCCGATGCTCGCGGCGGCGATCGAGTCGTACAAGGAGATGGCCGACTTCGGCGGCAACCTCGGCATCAAGGTGACCGTCGAGAACCATTGGGGACTGGCCGCCGAGCCCGCCAACGTGCGGACGATCGTCGACGAGGTCAATCATCAGTACTGCGAAGCCTCGCCGGACTTCTGCAACTGGGAGCACGAGTACATGCTCTTCAACGGGCTGAAGATGCTGGCGCCGTACGCGCACACGCACGTGCACGCCAAGTACTGGGATCGCTGGGGCGATCTGAACGACGTGAAGCGATCGACGCGCATCATGCTGGCGTCGGGCTTCCGCGGCACCTTCGCGCTCGAGTACGAGCAGGGTCCGTGGAACGGCGTCGAAGGCGCGCAGTATCTCTATCGCGAGGTGTTGGCGGCGCTGACCGAGCCCACGCCCGTCATCTGAGGGCAGGCATCCCGAGAGAGCCGGCTCGGCGAGCCGGCCCCACCTGAGTGCATCACGCAGGCGTCACGGTGTGGCGCCCGCGGAACACGTTGTCGGGGTCGTAGCGGCGCTTGACGTCACGCAGCCGCGGATAGTGCGTGCCCCAGTACATGTCCTGCCAGTTCGCATCGAAATAGCTGGCCTCGGACACAAACGCGCCCGCATCTGGCGCGAGTACCCGCATCGGCGCCATCGC
>DATJTM010000187.1:0-11694 GCA_035503395.1 Luteitalea sp. | reverse complement strand
GACGCCGAGGGGCTGAAGGCGGACCTGGCGGCGGCGAAGCGTTATCGGGACATGTAGCGGGACACGGGAACATGGGAACCGGGGACCGGGAACCTGGTTCGGGGTTCGGGGTTCGGGCAACGGGCCATCTCACGTCAGGTGTAGTGGCCGCACTTTGTCCGGCCGTCGTGCATCACTGACCGTCGGACAAAGTCCTACGGCTACACGTGAGACGGGGAGTCGGAGCGTGATCGTTTCAAAAACGACAGCTCAGGCTTGACATTTGAAACGGCTGTCGCGTCTACTGCGCGACACATGGCTGACCAATCGATGGGCCGCATCGCGGCGGCCCTCTTCGTGCTCATCGGACTGGTGAGTACGCCCGCGGCGGCACAACCGCCCGCCATCTCCCTGAAAGACGCCACCATCGTCACGGCGCGCGACCTGTCGGTGCAGGAACGTACCGCGGTGCGCGTACTCGTCGAGGAGGTGGAGAAGCGGACGGCGATTCGCCTGCCCGTCGCGACCGCGTGGCCAGGCGGTGAGAAGGCCGTCATCGCCGTCGGCACCTGGCAGACGGCGGGTGCCTGGGCCGGCCCGAACGCATCGTCGGCGACGCGTGGCAACAAGCCTGGAGCCGAAGGCTATCGCCTCGCGGTCGAGAAGGCTGCCAACGGCGGGTCCACCGTGTTCGTCGCGGGCGCGGACTCGCGCGGCATGCTGTATGGCATCGGACGATTGCTACGCGAGGCGCACCTGTCGCCATCGACGATCGATCTGCCCGCCGATCTCGCCGTCACCTCGACGCCCGTCGTGCCGATTCGCGGGCATCAGCTCGGCTACCGGCCGAAGACCAACGCCTACGACGCGTGGGACGTGCCGATGTGGGAGCAGTACATCCGCGACCTCGCGATCTTTGGCACCAACGCCATCGAGCTGATTCCGCCGCGGTCCGACGATGCGGCCGACAGCCCGCACTTTCCGCTGCCGCCGTTGCCGATGATGCGCGAGATGTCGCGCCTGGCCGACGAATACGGCCTCGACGTCTGGATCTGGTACCCGGCCCTCGACAAGGACTATGGCGATCCGGGCCAGGTGCAGTTCGCGCTCGAAGAGTGGGCGAGCGTGGTGTCGACGTTGCCACGCGTGAACGCGCTGTTCGTGCCCGGCGGCGACCCCGGCCACACCCATCCGCGGCACATGTTCCCGCTGCTCGAGAAGCAGACGGCGAGCCTGCGCCGCTTCCACCCGCGACTGCAGATGTGGATGGCGCCGCAGGGGTTCAACGCGGAGTGGATGGAGGAATTCTATCGCCTGATCAACGCACAGCCGGAGTGGCTTACGGGCGTCATCTTCGGGCCGCAGGTGCGCGAAGGATTGCCGACGTTCCGTAAGCGTGTCCCTGCTCGTTACGCGATCCGGCAGTATCCCGACATCACCCACAGCCTGAAGGCGCAGTACGCCGTGCCGGACTGGGACATCGCCCACGCCCTGACCTCGTTCCGCGAGCAGATCAATCCGCGACCACTTGATCAGGCCGCCGTGTTCCAGGCCGCGTTGCCCTACGCACCCGCGTTCATCACCTACTCGGAAGGTGCCAACGACGATGTGAACAAGATCGTGTGGAGTGGCCTGGGCTGGGATCCGAAGCAGCCGGTGGTGGAGATTCTGCGCGACTTCGGCCGGTATTTCATCGGTCCTGACTACGCTGACAGTTTTGCCCAGGGGCTTCTGGCGCTCGAACGCAACTGGCGCGGCCCGCTCGCGACCAACGTCGGCGTGTATACGACACTGGCGCAGTTCCAGGACATGGAGCGCAGTGCGTCGCCGGCGCTCAAGCGCAACTGGCGCTTCCAGCAGGCGTTGTATCGAGCGTACTACGACGCCTATCAGCGCAGCCGGCTGATCGCCGAGACGGCGACCGAACAGCGAGCTATGCAGCTGCTCGCGCAGGCGCCGACGATCGGCGCGGTGCGCGCCATCGAGCAGGCCGAACGGGTACTCGACGATCGTCCGCTCGTCGCGACGGCATGGCGCGATCGGGTGTATGCGCTGGCCGATGCGCTGTTCCAGAGCATCCGCCAGCAGTTGAGCGTCAGTCGGTACGGTGCGATTGCCGTCGATCGTGGTGCGACGCTCGACACGGCGGAGACGCCGCTGAATGACGTCGACTGGCTGCGGGCCCGATTCGCGATGATTCGGGCGCTGCCGGAGGAACCGGCGCGACTCGCCGCCATCGATCGCACGATTCGCTGGACCGACCCGGGACCGGGCGGCTTCTACGACGACCTCGGTGATGCGACGATGCAGCCGCACGTCGTCCGGGCTCGCACGTACGCCCAGGATCCGGGTGGTCTCGAGTCGGTGTTCACCGGGTTCGGCTTCGGGGCCGGCTGGCGCCTGTCGTGGGTGCAGCACGCGGAGACGTACTGGGACACGCCGCTCGAGATGCGCTACACCGAGCTCGATCCGGATGCGTCGTACGCGATCCGCATCATGTATTCGGGAGATGTGTTCAGTGCGACCAACCAGGTGCGGCTCGTCGCTGACGACACGCATGAAGTGCATCCGTATCTGACGAAGCCGCGACCAGGTGAGCCGATCGAATTCGCGATTCCGGCGGCGGCGACGCGCGACGGTGCGCTCACGCTGAAGTGGCACAACACGCCCGGGCTCGGACGCTTCGGAAAGGCTGTGCAGATCGGCGAGGTGTGGCTGGTCCGCAAGGACGCCAGGTGAACGCATCGGCCTTCGTCATTCGGCCTTCGGCCTTCGAAACGCTCGCAACTCGGTAGGGACGGCTCGCCGAGCCGTCCGCGAACCTGAGAAGTCGCCTGGTGCCCTTCGTCAATCGGCCGTCGGCCTTTGGAAGGCGCTCGCCGTTCGGTCGGACGACGCGCGCAGTTCGGTAGGGACGGCTCGCCGAGCCGTCCGCGACCGTTCAGATCACGATGCCGTGGGCTTTGCCTTCTGCGGGATGATCGTCTCGCCGCGTTCGAGCATCGCCACCAGGTCTGCGATCTTGCGGGTCCGGCCGGCCGCGGTCTTCATGTTGTTGGTGCGGAAGGCGATCGCGAAGAGGTTCTGCTTGCTCAGGGTGCGATACATCGCCAATGCGCGCGGGCTCGCCTCGATGGCGGCGCGCAGGTCGTCGGGGACGAGTTCGGTCGAGGCCGACCGCATCGGTGCGTAGGCGGCCGCCCAGCGGCCGTCGCGCTTGGCGCGATCAATCTCGGCCTGTCCGGCCGGCGTCATCCGGCCGGCTTCCGTCAGTCGCGCAACGTGATCCTGATTGACCTGGCTCCACAGGCTCCGCGCCCGGCGCGGCGTGTAGCGCTGCACGTACGACTCGTCGTCCAGGCCCTTGCGAATGCCGTCGATCCAGCCCCAGCAGAGCGCCACGTCCAGGGCTTCACCGATCGTGATCGACGGGATGCCGGACCCCTTCTTGTAAACGCGCAGCCAGATCTCTGGTGCGCTCGCATGGTGCTTGCGCATCCACGTCTCAAACGCCTTCGACGTGCGGAAAGTACTGAGCTGATCGATCGGTGGCGTCGGCGGCATTGGCGCTCCGATTCTACGCGGTACGTCGCAGGCCGCGCCGGCGCGGGCCGAACTTCGGTGCGCCGATGCCGGCCGCGAGCACCAGCCGGATCACGCGATACGCCTGCCCCTCGAAGGGCGTCAGCAACGCCACCATCCGCGCATCGTTTGCACGCGCTTCACCAGCGAGCGCCCACGCGATCGTGTTCGGGAGATGGAAGTCGCCGAGCGGAATCGGGTCCGGTCGCCCGAGCCGATCGCCGAGCACGGTCGCCGCGGTCCAGGGGCCGACGCCCTTGATCTTCTGGAGCAGCTCCATCGCGTCGGTCGTCGGCATGTCGGTGACGCGTCGCACGACGTGAGGCACGCGCGCGACCTCCATCAGCGTGCGGGCCTGCTTGCCGCCGATGCCGATGGACTCCAGACGCCAGGTCCCAGCGGCGCGGATGGCGGCAGGCGTCGGGGGCAGGTAAAGGTCGGCTGGCCCCGGTGCACGTTCGCCGAACGTGCGGCACAGGCGACGCCACGTCATCGCGCCATGCTGCCACGTGACCAGTTGCATCAGCACCGTGAGAACCAGTGCATCGAACGGATCGCGCGTGTCGGTGCCACGGAGCCCGCGATGGTGCCGCGCCAGGTCGTCGACGACGGGATGCGGTGCGAACGCCCACACCGGCTCGTCGAGCCCGAGCCAGCGCGGGAGATCCGTGAGCGCGAACGCCGCGCCCGGACCCCAGGCGTCGGCGTGGAGCGCGTCGCTCTGCACGTGGACGCGGACCGTCACCGGACCTTCGGGCGTATGCGTCGTGCGCCAGAGACCATCGGACGCGATCCGCGACGTTGGATCGTGAGGCCCCGTCCTCAGTGTGCGCGTCGTCGCGACGAGGTCGTACGGATGGGGGAGTGGCCAGGAGCCGCTGGCGTCGGGGAGCACGGCATCACTGTATCGGATCGGAAACGGGATCACGACCGGGTACCGGGTACGGGGTACAGGGTACGGCGAGAAGTCTGGGACCGTAGCCGTCGAACCGTAGCCGTCGAACTTCAGTTCGACGGTCAGTGATCGTCCCGGATGCTCACGGGGGTCGATAGCCGCGCGTCGAGCTGAAGCTCGACGCCTACGTCAGTAGAGCAGGTATTGGCTCCCGCCATTGCCGCATTGCCGCATTGCCGCACTACGCGGCAGTCCCACGTCACGCGGCGGGTCGCTGACGGTCGTCGTCGCGGAACGCGACCGGCGCTCGCTGCGCCTGATGGCCGGCGGCGGCCCGGACGTCGTGCCGGGCTTCGCCGAGGGCGGCCGAGACCTCCGACACGAGCTCGTCGAGGGCTTCGGTCTGCATGCGCAGTTGCTGCACGGCGGCGGCGCTCTCTTCGGCGGCGGCGGTGTTGGTCTGCGTGACCTTGCCGACCTCCTCGGCGGCCTGCCGCAGTCCCTGCACGTCGCGTGACTGCGCTTGCGAGGCGTGCGCGATGGTGTCGACGAGCGACTCGACCTGGCTCGCCTTGGTGACGATCTGCTCCAGGCTCACCGACACCTTGCCACTGAGCTCGATGCCTCGCTTGCTCTTCTGCTGCGAGTCGGCGATGCGATCCGAGGTATCGCGCGCCGCCACGGCGCAGCGCTGGGCGAGGGCGCGGACCTCGTCGGCCACGACGGCAAAGCCGGCACCCGCATCGCCAGCGCGTGCGGCTTCCACCGCGGCATTGAGCGCGAGGAGGTTCGTCTGGAACGCGATCTCGTCGATGCTCTTGACGATCTTGGCGATGTTGTCGCTCGAGGCCTGCATCGCGTCCATCGCCAGCTTCATCTCGCGCATGTCGGCGGCGCCGTCCTCGGCCGACGAACGGGCCGACCGGGCGAGTTCCTGCGCCTCGGCGGCGGTGTCGGCGTTGCGCGTCGTGCTCTGCGCGGTGGTGGCGATCGCCGCCGCCGTGTCCTCGAGCAACTGGGCCTGCCGATGCGCTCCGGCGCTGAACGACTCGGCCACCTCGGCGAGGTGCGACGATGACGAGTCGACTTCGTGCGAGACCACGGCGAGGCGCTGCGTGACCATGCTCTGCGCCTGCACCATCCGGCCGATCGTGTGGGCAATCCAGCAGGCCGGCAGGGTTTCGGCGATGACGAACGCCGCATGCACCAGCACGATGCCGAGCGTGGCTTCGTAGTTGAAGACGCTGGCCGGCACGATGAAGAAGAAGCCGAGATGGTGCACCGCGATCGTGGTTGCGGCGGCCAGCACGACGAGCACGTCCCCGAATGCGCACAGGATGGCGAGGGCAACGAAGACGTGGAAGTGCAGCTCGATCATCCCCTTGCCGAGGTGAATCATGAGCGCGCTCATGCACATCGCCGCAAAGCCCATCACCACACCGGTCATCCGGGCGCCGGGCGATGACAGATGCGCCAGCACGGGACCCCCGAGGATCGCCACCCACATTGCGAGCGCGAACCAGAGACCGGTGCCGAACTGCGCGGCGATGGCCAGCAGTACCGGCAGATGGCCGGCGAGAATCCACAGGGCGGCGCGGCTGACCTTGGAGACGTGTCGACGCTGATATTCGTTGGAGGACATGGAGGACTCGGAGTTATCGGGACGGATACTTCAGGCCAAGGGGATCGACGGCGGCTCGCGCGCTGCGGCTCGTGGCGCACCCGAAGGCGGGGAACGCCTGCGGGTGGTCGCCGGCCTGCAGGCGATGCCACAGGGCGACGTCTTCGAGCTGCGCCACCGTCGCCGGATTCCTCGACGCGTAACCGCCCGAATACAGGACGTCGCCGTCGCGGGCGATGAGGAGCCAGGGCATGCCCTGGATGTTCATGCCGGTCGCCAGTGCTTCGGGTGCCTTCGTGGTGACCGTGAAGCCCGCGGTGCGCAGTGTCGCGGTGAGCGTGGGCGAGTCGCCGACCACCCATACCTCCTCGACAAGTCCGGCTTGTGGCTTGCGGCTGGCCAGGCGTCGCCCGACGCCCTCTGAGCAGCCGCAGTCGGCAGCGAGCACGTGCACCATCCGCCAGCCGTCGTGATCATGCGCATCGTCGAGGCGCGCCACCTCACTGGCGGCTGGCCCGGCGAGGGCCACGTAGTGCCATGCGCCCCACGAAGCGAGTGCGACGGTCAGCGAGGCGCTCCACATGACGAGGAGCGCGCTGTTCAAGTACCTGTGCAGACCCTGTGAACGAGATGCCATGACCGTCCGCCTCCCGGAGACGTCGGGAGTGTCAAGGTCATCGGCAAAATGGTGGCGCGACTTCAAGCAGGAATATGAATAAAATCGCTGAAAAAGCACGAAAACGCCACTCCTGGCCGCCGCGAAAGACGGGCCCTAACCACGGGCAGCACGCCAGGCGCAGACGACGAACGACGAACGGCGAACGGCGAACGGCGAAAGCCGAACGACGAGGGCCGCGACTGCGTTAGGCTGCGGTGTCGTGTCCGGTCCCGCCGCCCAATCCCGCCACCAGTACGCCTGGCTCGTCGTCGGTCTGCTCGTTCCCGTCGCGCTCCTGAACTACCTCGATCGCCAGATGCTGGCGTCGATGAAGTTCTCGGTGATGCACGACGTGCCCGACATCGGCAGCGAGGCCAACTGGGGCGCCGTGCTCGCGCTCTTCAAGTGGGTGTACGCGTTCGTGAGTCCGATTGGCGGCTACCTCGCCGACCGCTACAGCCGGCGCTGGGTGATCTCGGGCAGCCTGCTCGTGTGGTCAGCGATCACGTGGGCGACGGGCAACGTCACGACCTACGACGGGTTGCTCATCACGCGAGCTTTGATGGGCGTGAGCGAGGCGATCTACATTCCGGCGGCCCTCGCGCTCATCGCCGACGTCCACAGCGGCGGCACGAGGTCACGGGCGGTCGGCCTCCATCAGATGGGCATCTACGTCGGCGTCATCATCGGCGGCTTCGCCGGCTTCGCGGCCGACGCACCCGGCCTCGGCTGGCGGTGGGCCTTTAACGCGTGTGGCGTGATCGGCATTGCGTACGCCGTGCCGGTGTTCCTGCTGCTGCGCGACCGGCGCCCCGCTGCTGTCGCCGCGACCAGCGGCGCTGCGAGCCTCTCGCCGGTGCAAGCCGTACGCGAACTCCTGGCCAACCCGTCGTTCCTGCTGCTAGTCGGGTACTTCACGCTGCCTGCACTGGCAGGATGGATCGTCCGCGACTGGATGCCGGCCATTCTGAAGGTCGAATTCGGGATCGGCCAGGGTCTCGCTGGCGTCTCGGCGACGCTGTACTGGCAGGTCGCGGCGATCGTCGGTGCGCTGGTCGGGGGCACGCTGGCCGACCGATGGATGCGCCGCACACCGCGCGGCCGCCTGCACGTGAGTGCAATCGGCATGGCGCTGTTCGTGCCCGCCATGTTCGGCGTCGGCTATGCGCCACAAACCGGTGTGCTGGCCGTCGCCATCGCCTTCCTCATTCTCTTCGGGCTCGGCTGGGGCTTCTTCGACGCCAACAACATGCCGATCCTCTCGCAGGTGGTGCCGCCACAACTGCGCGCGACGGGCTACGGGGTGATGAACCTCGTGAGCATCAGCTGCGGCGGTTTCGCCGACTGGGGCTTCGGCATCCTGCGCGACCGGCAGGTGCCGCTCATCGGCATCTTCGGCGTGTTTGCCAGCGGTGCCGTGTTGTCGGTGATACTCGTCCTGTTGATCAGGCCGCGCTACACGGAGCAGGGAGAGAGGATCGCGTGACGGGACGACCCAAGGTGTCCGGGCTGTGGGCCCTGTGCATGACCATCACCATCGTCCTGGCGACCGTCGGCGGCGCGCGTGCACAAGAGACGCCGGCGCCACAGATGGTCGACGTGTTCGTCGCCGGCGACGGCGGCTATCACACCTACCGGATCCCGTCGGTGATCGCCAACGCGAAGGGACAACTCCTCGCCTTTGCCGAGGGTCGCAAGTCGGGGGCGGCCGACAGCGGCGACATCGACATCGTCCTGAAGCGCAGCGGCGACGGCGGTCGCACGTGGTCGGCGCTCGAAGTGATCGGGGACAACGGCGTCGACAGCTTCAGCAACCCGTGTCCGGTGATCGATCCGGCGTCCGGGCGACTGCTGCTCCTGACCACCCGCAACATCGGCACCGACAAGGAAGCCGACATCCTCGCCGGCCGCAGCAAGGGATCGCCGCGCGTGTGGATGCTGCGCAGCGACGATGATGGGGCGACGTGGTCGGTGCCGGTGGAGATCACCGACAGTACGAAGCGCGCGAACTGGACGTGGTACGCCGTGGGCCCCGGTATCGGCATTCGCACGCGCGCTGGTCGTGTCGTCGTACCCGCCAACCACGCGGTTGCCGGGTCCGGGATTCACCGGTCGCATGTCATCTACAGCGACGACTGGGGCAAGAGCTGGCACATTGGCGGCTCGTCGGTCGACGGCACCAACGAGAGCCAGGTGGTGCAGCTGGCCGATGGTCGCCTGATGCTGAACATGCGCAACCATCCGCCGAAGGCCGACGGCAATCATCGGATGGTGGCGATCAGCGAAGACGTCGGCGCCACGTGGCGGCCCGCCACACCCGACGCCGCGTTGGTCGAACCGCCTGCTCAGGCCAGCCTGTTGCGACTGACCGACGCGCGCACGCGCGGGCGCAATCGACTCCTCTTCAGCAATCCCGCCAGCGCGAAGCGGGAGCGGATGACCGTGCGCCTCAGTTACGACGAGGGGGCGACCTGGCCGGTGTCGCGGGTGCTGCACGCCGGCCCGGCCGCGTACTCCACGCTGGTCGCCCTGCCGGACTCGCGCATCGGCGTGCTGTTCGAGCGCGGCGACACGCGCGCATACGAGCGCATCACGTTCGCGGCGTTCGGCCTCGACTGGCTGACCAGCGGAAAGGATCGCTAGGCATGCGCGGCATCCTGCCAGCCACGGTCACGCCCTTCGACGACGCGGGGCGGTTCGCGCGTCGTCCGTTCGAACGCCTGCTCGATCGCGTGTACGAAGCCGGCGTGCACGGGGTGTACGTCTGCGGCACAACGGGCGAAGGACCGTTGATGGCGCGTACCGATCGCGAAGCGGTTGCCGAGGCGGCTGTCGCGTCGACGCCGCGCGGCAAGCACGTGATCGTTCACGTCGGCGCCGCGTCGACCGAAGACACGCTGCACCTGGCGCGACACGCCGCCCGCATCGGCGCACACGCAATCTCGAGCCTGCCGCCGTTTGCGGCACCGTTGGCGTTCCCCGACGTGCTGCGCTACTACGAGACGCTTGCAGGATCGACCGAACTGCCGCTCGTCGCATATTTCTTCCCGCAGATGGCGCCGGCGATGGACAGCCTCGAGCGGCTCGAGATCCTGTGCAACGTGCCGAACGTGGCGGGTGTGAAGTACACGGATTTCGACCTGTATCGGTTGTCGTGCATCGCCACGCCGGGCCGGGCGATCTTCAACGGGCGCGACGAGGTGCTCGCCGCCGGACTGCTCATGGGCGCGACGGGCGGCATCGGCAGCTTCTACAACCTGGTCCCGGGCGCGTTCGTCCGCCTGTTCGAGGCCACCGAAGCCGGCCGCTGGGACGAGGCGCGTGCTGCGCAACTGGCCATCAATCGCCTGATCCGCGTCGTCCTCGAATTCCCGCTCTTTCCCGCGATCAAGACGATGCTGGGATGGTCCGGGCTGGCCTGCGGCGCCTGCCTGCCTCCGCGCGTGCCTTTGTCACCGGCACAGGAAACGGCGCTCAAAGCCGCACTGGATGCGGCGGCGCTCGACGACCTTCTCGGCAACCGCAGGTAGGCTGTCAGGGACACGGTCCGTCCCGCGTCTTGTGAGACAGTGCCCGTGACGTAGCCACCATGCCGGTCCAGATTCCTCCGACCTCGCCCTCGTCGACGCTCGCGACGACGCTGCCGCCGGCGCTGCTGGCGCAGTCGGCGCGCCGACTGCGGATCTGGGCCGTGCTGTACGCCTTCACGTTCTTCATGGTCGGCGTGCTGCCCGTGTTCCTGCTGCCGGTCGAGCGGGCCGAGTTCCTCGCCACGCCGCTGCGCTGGGTACCGCCGCTGTTGTCGGTGGTGGTGGCTGTTGCCGTTGCGTTCGGTGCGTCGAGCCCGATATTCGCTGGTTCGTCTGTGGTGCGGCTGGGGCTGCTGTTCCAGGTGGCCGGCAGTTTCGGCATCGCGGCGGCCGAATACCTCGCACCGGCTGGCGCACTCATGCGATCGCCGATGGCGGGATTGTCGTGGGTCGCCGTGTGGGTCCTCAGCTTCACGGTCACCGTGCCCAGTCCGCCGCGATGGGCCCTGTTCTCGGCGCTCGGTTCGGTGAGTGCCGTCCCGCTCATGGTCGGAGCCTCGATTGCCTTCGGGCACACGGCGCCGATCCAGCCCCTGCGTTTCGCGCTGCACATCGTCGTGCCGTACCTGCTCGTCGTGCTGATTGCGTACGTCGGCGCGACGCTGGTGTACCGCCTCGGTGTCGACTTGAAGCGGGCACTCGACCTGGGCAGCTATCGGCTCGTCGAGCGACTCGGCTACGGCGGCATGGGCGAAGTCTGGCGGGCCCAGCATCGACACCTGGCACGTCCGGCGGCCGTCAAGTTGATCCGTCCGGAGGTGCTGGAGTCGGCCACCGACACGCGGCAGGTCGAGCTCGGCGTGCGCTTCGAGCGCGAGGCGCAGACGATTGCGCAGCTGCAGTCGCCGCACACCGTCGATCTCTTCGACTACGGCGTCGCCGATGACGGCGGGTTCTATTACGTGATGGAGCTGCTCGAGGGCTTCGACCTGAAGTCGCTCGTCGAGCGTTTCGGACCGATGCCGCCCGAGCGCGCCGTCCACCTGCTCGGGCAGGTGTGCCACTCGCTGGCCGAAGCACACGCGGCCGGCATCGTCCATCGCGACATCACGCCTGCGAATGTGTTCGTCTGTCGTTACGGACGCGATGTCGACTTCGTGAAAGTGCTCGATTTCGGTCTCGTCAAACCGCAGGGGCCGGTGCCGGCGGGCGGGGGAGAGACCAAGGCCGGAGCCGTGGGTGGGACGCCCGCATTCATGTCGCCGGAGCAGGCGCTCGGTCAACGGCTCGACGGGCGTTCGGACCTCTATGCGGTCGGCTGCCTGGCGTTCTGGCTGGTGACGGGCCAGACGGTGTTCCCGAAGGCCACGCCGACGGCGATGCTCATCGCGCACGCGCAAGCACCACCGGACCCGCCGTCGCAGCGCAC
>DATJTM010000186.1:0-2176 GCA_035503395.1 Luteitalea sp. | reverse complement strand
TTTCCCCACCGAAGTGAGGTAACCATCGTGTCAGAAGACCACATCGGCAACGAGAGCACTCCACCCCCAGAGCTGCACCTCGTGCCCCGTGACACCTCGTTCGACCACCCGCTCGACGAGACGGCCGACAAGCCCGAGCTCGTGCACGCCGACGAGGGATTCACGATCCCGAGTCTCGGCGGGGAGCGGCGCGACATCATCCCGCCGCACCTGCGGACGGTGAAGGGCATCAAGAGCACCGTCTACAAGCACGGTGACGCCGCCCGCTTCCACACCCTGTACCACCTGCTGCGCTCGCCGTCCTACCTGTTCTGGGGCGTCATCTGGGCGTTCGTCGGCGCCGTCAGGATCGCCAAGGCGCAGCTCGGCTGGTGGTGGGTGTCCGAGCAGTCGTTCCTGCGGTCCAAGGCCGTCGTCGATGGGAACAGCCCGGAGTGGCGTGCCCTGCACGGCCTCGCCCGCAAGACGCGATCGTGGCGCGGAGCGGCCCTCGGCGCCGAGGCGTTCGCGATCGTCCTCGCGCTGGTCCTCATCGCGTGGCTGGCCCCGTGGTGGTCGTGGCTGATCGTCGCCGCGGCGGCCATGCCGCCGCTCGCCCGCAAGGGCAGGCCCGCGCACCGGCCGATCGTCCAGTCGGCGGTGACGACGCCGCTCATCAGGAGGATCAGCACCGACGCGATCATCCGCGCCTACGAGCGGGCCGGGCTGTGCTCGACCGACCCGAAGAAGCCGGCCGACCACCTCGGGTTCGGCTCCGTGATGTCCCGAGACGCGCTCGACAAGGGCAGCCAGGTCGACGTCATGCTGCCCTACGGCGGCACGTTCGCGTCGGTCGTCAACGCCAAGCCGAGGATCGCGTCCGGCCTCGATGTGCTCGAGTCGCAGGTCTACTTCACCAAGGACAAGAAGTCCGAACGGCGTCACACACTGCGGGTTCTCGACGCGGACCCGCTCGCCGAACCCGCTGGCCGCTCGCCGCTGCTGGACTGCAAGCAGCGGTCGATCTGGCGCAACGCGCCGTTCGGCCTCGACCAGTTCGGCAGGAGGGTCGCGTTCTGCCTGCTGTGGATCTCCCTGCTGATCGGCGCACAGCCGAGGCGCGGCAAGACGTTCGCCGGGCGGCTGATCGCGCTGTTCGCCGCCCTAGACCCGTTCGTCGACATCACGCTCATCGACGGGAAGGCGTCGAAGGACTGGCAGCCGCTCCGGATGGTCGCCCACCGGTTCATCCAGGGCACCCACCCCACCAGGGACGGCGACCCGGTGCAGCGCGCCCTCGACGCGCTGTACGAGATCGACGCGCACATCGTCCACGTGAACGCCGAGCTCGGCAAGCTGCCCGTGTCGGAGTGCCCCGAGGGCAAGCTGACGGAGAAGCTGTACCGGCGTCCCGACCTGCACGTGCAGCTCCTCATCATGGAAGAGTTCCAGTGCTATTTCGAGCTCGACGACCAGAAGAAGAACAAGGAGTTCGCGAACCTGCTGGCGCGGGTCGGGGCGCTCGGGCCGGCCGCCGGCGTCATCGTGGTGTCGCTGTCGCAGAAGCCCGCCCAGGTCGGCGCGGGCGACGTGCAGCGGCTGTTCAACCGGTACCGGGACAACCACATCGTCCGGTTCGCGCTGCGTTGCGCTAACCGCGACGTGTCCAACGCCGTGCTCGGCAACGAGGCGTACGGCGAGGGCTACGACGCCTCGGGGTTGCCGCTCGGCGACGAGTTCAAGGGCATCGGCATCCTTTACGGGCTCACCGACGACGCGCCCACCGTGCGGACCTACCTCGCCGACGGTCAGGACGCCGAGGTCATCTGCATGGCCGCGCGGAAGCTCCGGGAGAAGAACCGCACCCTGTCCGGCGACGCGCTCGGCGTCGAGGTCGACGAGCCGGAGTCCGACATCGTGGCCGACCTGCTGAAGGTGATGGGCGGCGACTCCGGCCTGTGGTGGGAGACCGCGGCCGAGCGGCTCGAGGCGCAGTTCCCGATGCGCCACGCCGACGCGACGGGCGAGTCGGTGAGCGCGGCCGCCAGGGCGCGGGGCATCCCGAGCACCGACGTCGGGTGGCCGGCCGGCCGGTCCGGCACCAACCGCAAAGGCTGCAAGAAGGCCGACCTAGCAGCCGCGGCACGGCCATGACCGCGCGGCACATGTGCCGCGCCGACGCGGCACGCGCTGACCT
>DATJTM010000185.1:0-3131 GCA_035503395.1 Luteitalea sp. | reverse complement strand
CTCACGTGGCCACACTGACCAGACGGGTGATCAGGCGCCCGTGTGGGTCGACAGCGGCTGGCTGCCCCAGTTGTCGGCCGTGACCAGCCGATAGAACGCCCCGCCGAAGCGATCGAGCGTGCTCTCGCTGTCACCGTCCCGGCTCTCGAACACGAACACCAGACGATCGCGGTCGAAGCAGGCCAGCCACTCGTCCCAGTCCACCGGGCGGAACCGGGCTGCCGCCGGAAAATTGAAGCGGATACCCGCGCCCTGATCGTTGACGGCGAGCACGGCCGGACCGCTTGGCGTCGCTTCTCCCGTCGCAGGCTCGGCGCCGTGATGATCCGCCCACGCGCGGATGAGGGCGTGATCGCGGGTGCCCGACAACCGGGGCTGCGCGCTGCCCCCTTCCGACGACGCGAAGTCGGGCGGTCCCTGCGGGTGGCGGGTCGGAGTGGACGGAAGATTGGCGCGCTCGCCGAGTGAGGGCGACGGCGCGGGCTTGCGGGGCGGAGGCGGCTGCATACGAGGGACCGTGCAACGCCGATGCCGCCAGCCCGGCGGCAATTGCGCGGATACTGCGCCGATGGCACTGCCCGCGCGGCACTGATGGAGACAGATGTCGGGAAGACGTTCACTCGGACCGGACCCGGGCGAACAGATGGCGATCCTCTCCAGTACGAGCGTGCCGTGCGCAATTTAGACATAGACCGCGATATCTCCCCTGACGGATCAGCCTGGCGCCCTGTTCGGCGTGCAACGACTGCCGCAGTGCCAGCACCATCGATTCGGGCCGTCCGGCCTGGGACGCGATACCTCGATGCTCGGCGAGCGGCCGGCGATGGCGACGCCACATTGCCGCCGAACATCTGGTCGGCAGAGCTTGAGGCTCGCGTCGAGAGGGGCGGCGAGCGGCACGGTCACACGACCTGCGACCTGCGGCGTGCGACACGGGGACGGCTGCGCAGGGCTCACCTGACATGCGTATCGGGATGATCGCGCGGGTGAATCCGAACGTGAGCAGTCGTTTACGGGTACCTTCAGCATTTCCAGCGGCGTGCGTGACATGCTCCTCCTGGATATCTTCGTGATGCCCGCCGGGTCCCGGGTGCGGTACCTTGGACGCCCACCGCGCCCGCGGTGTGTGTCAGCAGCGTGCCCCTGATCATCGGAACCCGCGTCGGCCCCTACGAAATCGTCTCCCTGCTCGGCAAGGGCGGCATGGGAGAGGTGTACCGCGCACACGACGCGCGGCTGCAACGCGACGTGGCCGTGAAAGTGCTGGCCCCGACGCTCAGCGCCGATCCCGAAGCCATCGCCCGGTTCGAGCGCGAGGCGCGCGCCGTGGCCGCCCTCAGCCATCCGAACATCGTCTCGCTGCACGACGTGGGGCGCGAGGGCGAGGTGGCCTACGCGGTGACCGAACTGCTCGAAGGCGAGACGGTGCGCGGGCTGATCGGCCGCCAGCACCAGCCGCCCCTGCGACAGGTGATCGACATCGGGACGCAGGTGGCCCGTGGCGTCGGCGCCGCCCACGCCCAGGGCATCGTCCATCGCGACCTGAAACCGGAGAATCTGTTCCTGACCACCGAACGGCGCGTGAAAGTGCTGGACTTCGGCCTGGCGGCGCGACGGCAACCAGTCACCGGGATGGAGACGCTGGTCGAGACCTCGCCGGGCATGGTGGTCGGCACGATCGGCTACATCGCTCCCGAAGTGGTCCGTGGCGAGTCGGCGACGGCCGCCGCCGACACGTTCGCGTTCGGCGTCGTGATGTACGAACTGCTGGCCGGCGTCCATCCTTTCCAGCGCGCCACCAACGCCGACACCCTGGCGGCGATCATGCGCGACGACCCGCCGCGCCTCAGCCGGGTGGCGCCGGGCACGCCGCCGGCACTCGCCCGACTCGTCGAACGGTGCCTCCAGAAGAGCCCGCAGGATCGCCCCGAGTCGATGCGCGACGTCGCGTTCTATCTCGAGAACATCGATCCGTCGTCGGGCGGCGTGGTCACGCTTCCCGACGGCAGTGGCGCGGTGCGCACGGTCGCCGCCGCCCAGGCATCGAGGCGGGCGCTGACGACGGCGGGCGCTGCCGTGCTCGGCCTGCTCGCGCTCACGCTGGGGCTGTTCTGGTGGAGCGAGCGGCGGTTCGGTCCGTCGGCGACCGGCGATGGACTCGAACGGGACGCGGCCCACGTCGCTCACGTGCAGCAGGAGCGGCTCAAGCGCCTGCAGGGCGCCGCCGCAGCGTATGCGGCGACGTCGAACGTGCGGGCCCTGCTGCAGACGCCGCACGGTCCGACTGCGCAGGAATCGCTCGTCGACTATCAGGGCAATCTCGTCGAGCCGGTGATTCTCGTGTTGCTCACGCCTGAAGGACAGCTGCTGGCGCGGACGGGCGGATCGGCGGTGACCGGCGCCAGCGAGTCGGCCGACTGGCAGGGCGTGATGACGCTGCCGGACCGCGCCGGCACGCTCTCCGTGGCCGGGCAGCCCTATCACGCCGCCGGCGCCATCGTCGAAGCCGGTGGCACCGTCTTCGGCACGATGGTCGCCGCGCTGCCCGTCGACGATGCGTTCGCCCGTGACATCCGCGAACTCACGTCGCACGACGTCGTCCTGATCGATCCGATCGCCGTGCGCGCGACGACAATCCGGCGCGACGCGGTGCCGTGGCCGACGCTCGATGCCTGGCATGCGGCAGGCGGTGGCGCCGACGCGAGCCTGCCGGTGACGATCGGCGGCCAGCCGCTGCGCGCGCGCGAAGTGCCGCTGTCGATGTCGACTCGCATCGCCGCGGTGCTGCTTGCCGCCCCCACCGCGACCGGCGGCCCGTATCAGGGCCTCCGCCTCGGCGTCCTCGTCGCCGCGCTGCTCGTCCTCGCCGTGACTGTCGTCCTCACCCGTCGCAGAGCGTAGGCGTCGGCTCGCCTCACGCTCGACGCCGAGCAATGCGCAATGTCGAGAGCGAGGCCGGCAGTCGGCAGTCGGCGAGTCGGCAGTCGCCTCTGTGCAACCGGAAACATGGGTAACGGATTAGACCGGATAGATCGGTAACACTTTCTGCCGGTCGGTGGTCATCGTGGTCATCCGATCCGGCGGCCGTGCCAGGCCGCCGTGAAGCGGCGTGTGCGCCGGTCGATGCGTCC
>DATJTM010000184.1:0-7794 GCA_035503395.1 Luteitalea sp. | reverse complement strand
TTGGCCTGCAGCTTGTCGTCGCGGTAGTAGTAGCCGGCGGTGCCGCTGAAACGGTTCGACCCGCTCTTGGTGATGATGCGGACCTGACCGCCGCTGGCGCGGCCGAACTCCGGCATGTAGTTGCCGGTGAGGACCTGGACTTCCTGGACGGTGTCGACGTTCTGGACGCCGACGATGGCGCCGTTGGAACGCGTACGGACGGCAGTGGCGCCGTCGACCGAGATGTTGTTCTCGTCGCCACGGCTGCCGTTGATGTTCCAGCCGCCGTTGGACAGGCTGAAGGCGCCGTAGTTGTTGAACGAACCACCGCTGACGCCCGCCTTCAGACCGGCCACGCCGATCGGGTTGCGGCCGTTGAACGACAGCTGCTCGATGTCCTTGGCTTCCACCGTCTTGCGCAGCGCGACGTCGGTCTGCAGCTGCGCGGCTTCGGCCGTCACGGTCACCTCTTCGGAGAGGTTGCCGGTCTCGAGCGTGAAGTCGATGGTGATGGCGCCGGCGGCGTCGAGCTGCACAGACGCGCGGGTCGCCTTCTTGAAGCCCTGAAGTTCCGCGCTGATCGTGTACTGACCGGGCAGCAGCGTGGAGAACGAATAGAAGCCGGATTCGTCGGTGACAGCCGACTCGCCCTGGGCGGTCGCCTGGTTGGTGGCCGTGACGCTGACGCCGGGCATGACGCCGCCCTGCTGGTCACGAATGGTGCCGGCCACACGGCTGCGCTCGAACTGCGCAAACGCGGGCGTGCCGGCGAGCAGCAGCACTGCACAGGCCAGAAGGCATTGCAGGCTCCTCCTCATGTCAACCTTCCCCATAACTTGCGTTCCTTCCTCGTGTCGTAATGCCGGGTGCCCCGGCTCCCTGTGGCACTGTCGACGAACCGTCCCTGCGCCCCAACGGCGCCGTGCCTCGAGACGGTTGAAATGGTCGCTGCGCGCGCCTGTCACGCCCGTGTCGCCCTCCGCGCTCCGCGTCCGGGTCCCCCAGCCACACGTTGCCAGCAACGGCGACCACGTTGCTGGTGACGCGGGCCGAGAGTGGTCCCGATGTGTGAGATGCGGATAGAGAGTGACGGTGGCCGATGGTGCGAGGCGTGCCGTCGGCGTCGGAGCCAGCAGCAGGCAGCACGCGGCGCCTGGCCGACTGACGAAGACTGAACACGGTGCGTGGGAGTCTATCGCGGCCGAGCTCCCGGAGGAATCAAAAAGGGCGAAGCGACCGTCGTCGCCTCGCCCTCAAATCAGCGGTCAGCCCGGGCCGCCGCCTTCAATCGGAACCGCCCGACAGCCTCGGGAGGCCATCGGGCATGTGTGCTGCGCTTTCCTAGAAGAGGAAGCGCAGGCTGAGCTGCACGTCGCGACGGTTGCCGTCCTTCGACGTGATGCGGCCGAAGTTGCCGTTCAGCGGGTTCCACTCGATGCCACCGAGGTTCGGGTGATTCAGGAAGTTGAAGCACTCGGCGCGGAACTGGATGCGCCGGCTGCCGCCTGCGTTGAAGTTCTTGAAGAGCGCCAGGTCCCACTGCATCTCGCCCGGGTTGTAGTAGGCGTTGCGCGGCGAGTTGCCGAACGTCGAGTTCGCCGGACGGACGAACACACTGGTGTCGAGCGACTCGGTGCCCGGACCGGTGTACAGCTGGTAATTGGTGCTCGCGTGCGCGGTCTCGCTCCACGGCTGGCCGACGCTGACGTCGCCGATGCCGGCGATGTCCTGCGCCGTCTGTCCGACGGTGTTGGGCGTGCCCGAGCGCATGAACGTGGCGCCCGAGAGCTGCCAGCCGCCGAGCAGGTTGCCGACCAGTGTCGACTGGTCGCGGAAGATCGGCAGGTCGTAGATGTAATAGAAGTTGAACACGTGACGGCGATCGAAGCTCGAGTTGCCCTGGTAGATCGTGTCGTCGTAGGTGTTCCACAGGATGTTGCGCTTGTCGGAGCCGTTGTCGGTCGACTTGCCGAGCGTGTACGCCATGCCGACCTTGAGGCCGTTGGTGTAGCGACGGTCGGCCGAGATCTGCAGGCTGTTGTACTTCGAGCGACCGGCGTTCTCCGACAGGCGGATGAGGCCGTAGCCCGCGTACGGACGCAGCGCCGCGATGTTGACGCCGGCGTTGGCCGGGTTGTTCAACGTGCCGAGCGGCAGCTGGTTGATGTTGCGCTCACGCTGCAGGTACAGGCCCTTGCGCCCGACGTAGGTGACGTCGACGATGAAGCCGAACGGCACTTCACGCTGCACACCGACCGAGTACAGGTACGAGGTCGGGTGCTTGAACACGAGGTCCTGCGCCGTGATGCCGATCGGCAGGTTGCCCGGGTTCACACCGACACCACCGGGGTTGTCGACGCTGCCGTTGGACACGGTGGCCTGCGGCTGGAACGGCGGGTTGCCGCCGAGCAGGGTCGAGTCGTTCAGCGTGACGCGGTTGTGGAAGATGCCGCCGCTGGCGCGGATGACCGTCTTGTCGTTCCACTGGTAGCTGGCCCCGAGACGCGGCTCGAACACGTTGCCGTGCGTCTGCGAGAAGCCGCGCGGGTGGCCGCCGAAGAGTGCCAGCACCGCCGGATCGTTCGAGATGACGGAACTGGCCGCATCACCGGTGAAGCCGTCACCCGGCAGGATGACGCCGTTGTAGCGGACCCCGCCCGACAGGGTGCCGGTCTGGCGGTTGACAATCGGCGCGTTGGCCGGATTGTAGGCCGCTTCGCTGAATGTCGCGATGTTGTTGGTCGTCGAGTACCACGGCGGCCAGTAGGCGTAGCGGAAGCCGCCTTCGACCGTCAGCTTCGCGGTCGGACGCCACGAGTCCTGGAGGAACGCGTCGGTCGCCAGGGCGCGCCACTTGGTGAAGTTGCGCTGACCGAGCTCGGCGTAGTTGGTGAACAGGCCCATCGCCAGGTTGCCCATCGAGTTGCCGGTGCCGCCCGTGCGGGTGTCCGAGAATTCGAAGCGGCCGTTCTGGTTGTTGGTGCTGCCCGGAATGGCGCTGACGTTGATCTGGTCGAAGTCGTCCTCGCCCGAGTACTCGACCGAGACGCCGGCCTTGAACGTGTGGCGGCCCTTCACGTACGTCGTGGTGTTGGCGATGGTGTGGATCGGGCCCGACGACGAGGCCGGGTACGGACCGCCGTCGATCGTCTGGAAGCCGGTGCCGGTGATCGTCGGAATCTTGTCGACGATTTCCTTCTCCGCGAAGATGTACGGGTAGTTGACGCCCGTGCGGCTGCGCTGATGCAGGCCCGTCTCCGTGAAGACGTTGATGAACACGTCGTCACGTCCCGCCGTGTACGAGAACTCGTTCACGAGGTTGCTCTTCCAGGTGCTGGTCCAGCTCACGCTCGTGGTGAAGTTCGGACGCTCCCAGTCGGTACGCGCAAACGGCAGGTTGTCGCGGAACGCGTCGACGGCCACCCAGTTGCTGCGCGAGTAGCGGTACGAGAACTGGTGCGCGGCACTCGGCCGCCAGTCGAAGCGGATGCTGTCCTTGCGCTGGTCCTGGGGGTTGTCGCTGTTGATGATCGCGTTGGAGGCGCCCTGGCGGAAGCCGGGGGTCGGTTCCGGATAGAGGTTCATCATCGCCACGCCGTTCGGCGACAGGCGGTTGGCCGGGATGATGTTGCCGGGGAAGGGCTGGCCGGTCAGCGGGTCGTTGATGGTCCGCGCGCCGGAGAAGTAGCCGTTGTTCGGGTCGAGCAGCTCGCTGAAGTTGCCCTGGCGCATCAGCAGCGTCGGCACCGTGATCACGGCCGTCGACGTCGCCTTGTAGTTGGCCCACTCCTGCGCGCCGAAGAAGAACAGGCGGTTCTTGAGCACCGGGCCGCCGAATGAGTAGCCGTACTGCTTGAAGTCGAACGGCGCCGCGCCACTGTTCTCGATCGCATTGGTCGAGCGGTTGCGGGCCCACGTATTGGCCTGCAGCTTGTCGTCGCGGTAGTAGTAGCCGGCGGTGCCGCTGAAACGGTTCGACCCGCTCTTGGTGATGATGCGGACCTGACCGCCGCTGGCGCGGCCGTACTCGGGCAGGTAGTTGCCGGTGAGGACCTGGACTTCCTGCACGGTGTCGACGTTCTGCACGCCGACGATGGCGCCCGTCGAACGGGTCCGCACCGCGGTCGCGCCGTCCACGGTGATGTTGTTCTCGTCGCTGCGGCTGCCGTTGATGTTCCAGCCGCCGTTGGACAGGCTCGAGAAGCCGTAGTTGTTGAACGAGCCGCCGCTGACGCCGGCCTTCAGGCCCGCCACGCCGATCGGGTTACGGCCGTTGAACGACAGCTGCTCGATGTCCTTGGCTTCGACCGTCTTGCGCAGCGCGACATCGGTCTGCAGCTGCGCCGCTTCCGCCGTCACGGTCACCTCTTCGGAGAGGTTGCCGGTCTCGAGCGTGAAGTCGACGGTGATGGCGCCGGCCGCGTCGAGCTGCACGGACGCGCGCGTCGCCTTCTTGAAGCCCTGGAGTTCGGCGCTGATCGTGTACTGCCCTGGAAGCAGCGTGCCGAACGAGTAGAAGCCGGATTCGTCGGTGACCGACGATTCGGCCTGGTTGGTCGCCTGGTTGGTGGCCGTGACGCTGACGCCGGGCATGACGCCGCCCTGCTGGTCACGAATGGTGCCGGCGACGCGGCTGCGCTCGAACTGCGCAAACGCGGGCGTGCCGGCGAGCAGCAGCACTGCACAGGCCAGAAGGCGTTGCAGGCTCCTCCTCACATGGACCTTCCCCATAAATGCGTTCCTTCCTTGTGTCGTAATGCCGGGTGGGCCCGGCTGCCTGTGTGGCACGTCGACGAATCGTTCCAGCGCCCCACCGGCGCCGTACCAGGGAACGACTCCAACTGTCGGGGCGCGCCAGGCATCCAACGCGTCCCGCAGAACGGGTGAAGCCGTGGTGTCCCTCTCCGGGCGAATCGGCACGGGATCTCGGACGCAGCGCTCGCGCGCAGTGTCGACCACGCTCGCGCCCCGCAGCGCGAGAGTCAGCGTGTCCGGTCGTGGGCCGAGTCGTTCCGAAAGTGGGAAACCGTAGACGGTGTAACACAGCCACTGGAGGTGGTCAAGACGGAGTTGCGAGACGGCCACACCACGTGATGAACAAGTGGACCGACCTCTCGGACGCTGCCTTGCGCGACGTCACCGCTTCGTAGTAGATCTCACGCCGCAAACAGCAGCAGCCAGGCGCCCAAGTGGTTGAACCAATGACTCAGGTTCGTCCACGGCGGCGTCACGTTTGGTCACCTGAGCGTCACGCCTGGCGTCTCGCCCATGACCACTCCCCGTCGCTCGGCACCCGCATCGCACCGGGCGGCCGGACAGGAGACGCGCATGCACAACCGTCGACAATTCCTGCAAACCGCGGGCATGTCCGCGGCCGCCGTGAGCTTCGGCTCGGCCCGCAGCTATGCCCGCATCCTCGGTGCCAACGACCGCGTTCGCGTCGGCATCGTCGGCTTCTCCGACCGCTGTCGCGGCAGCCTGATCCCCGCCTTCCAGAAGAGCGCCACCGATCTCAATTTCGAACTGGTCGCCGTCTCCGACATCTGGAGCCTGCGCCGCGAGGCGGGTGGCCAGCAGTTGCAGAAACTTGGCAACACGTCGCCGATCCTCTGCCGCAACAACGACGAACTCTATGCACGCAAGGACGTCGACGCCGTGATCGTCGCGACGGCCGACTTCCAGCACGCCCAGCATGGCGTCGAAGCGGTGCGCGCCGGTCGCGATGCGTATGTCGAGAAGCCCATGGCCAACACCATGGAAGACGCGCGCGCGCTGCGCAAGGCGGTCAAGGACACCGGCAAAATCGTCCAGATCGGCACGCAGCGCCGCAGCACGAAGAGCTATCAGCAGGCATACGAGTACCTCAAGTCCGGCAAGTTCGGCGACATCGTCGCCGTCGAGATGACCTGGAACGTCAACCAGCCAGGACGCTGGCGGCGGCCGGGGCTCATCGACAAGCTCCGGCAGGAGGACACCGACTGGACGCGGTGGCAGCTCAATCGGCCGAAGGAAGCCTTCGACCCGCGCAAGTACCTCGAGTTCCGGTTGTTCTGGCCGTACTCCTCGGGCATCCCCGACCAGTGGCTCGTGCACCAGATCGACACCGTGCACTGGTTCACCGGCTACCCGCGTCCGCGCAGCGTCGTCGCCAATGGCGGCATCTACCTGTGGAAGGACGGGCGCCGCAACTGGGACACGTTCACCGGCGTGTACGACTACGGTCCGCTCGACGACACGTCGAAGGGTTTCCAGGTGATCTACAGCTCGCGCATGACCAACGCCGCGGGTGACGTGAAGGAGTACTACTACTCCAACGGCGGCATGCTCGACCTCGACAAGAACACCGTGACCGACACCGGCGGCATGAAGGAGAACCACGCCAAGGCCATGGGCATGAAGGCGAACCTCCTGCCGTCGATGTCCATCGCCGAGGCCGCGGCCACGACGACCGCCGCCGACACCGGCGCCGACGATTCGACGTCGGCCAACGTGCGCAACTGGATGGAATGCGTGCGCAGCCGCAAGACGCCCAACGCCAGCGTCGAAGCGGGGTACAGTCATTCGGTGGCCCTGTGCATGACCATCGCCGCCATCCAGACGGGCCAGCGCGTCACCTTCGATGACGCCACACAGGACGTCGTCATCGGCGGCCAGGGAGTGTCCAGTGCAGCACGACGCTAACTCGAATCTCGGATCTCGACATCAAGGCAGGGCCGGCTCTCCGAGCCCGGCCTCTCGAGGGCCGCGTTGGGACAACGCGCCCTACCTGGGTGTGTCACTCGCCGCTGCCATCGCCCTCGGAGGCATCGCCGTGACCGCGCAGACACCGAAGGTGGCCATCAACAGCAAGCCGGCCGAGAAGAAGGTCGAGGTCACTGTCGACGGCAAGCCGTTCACGACGTACATGTGGCCCGACTCGCTCGAGAAGCCGGTGCTCTACCCGATCAACACCGCATCGGGGACCACGATCACCCGCGGCTTCCCGCCGCTGGCCAACGAGCGCCAGGACCATCCCCATCACGTTGGCCTGTGGTTCAACTATGGCGACGTGAACGGCTTCGACTTCTGGAACAACTCCGACGCGATCAAGCCGGAGCAGAAGGCGAAGATGGGTTCGGTCGAGCACCGTGAGGTGGTCAAGGCCGAGGCCAAGGGCGATCACGCGACGCTGCAGGTGAAGGCCGACTGGGTGTCGGGCGACGGCAAGACGCTGCTCAACGAGGCGACGACGTTCACGTTCCGGGCGGCCGCCAACGGCGCGCGAATGATCGATCGCGTGACGACGCTGGCAGCGGCCAAGGGCACCGGCACCGTGAAGCTGCCCGACAACAAGGAGGGCGCGCTCGGCCTGCGCGTGATTCGCGCCCTCGAAGATCCCGCGGAGAAGAGCGGCGAGTTCAAGGATGCCGCCGGTCGCGTGACCAAGATGGCCAACATGGACACGAGCGGTGTCAGCGGTCAGTACCTGAGCAGCGAAGGCAAGGTCGCCGGCGCGGTGTGGGGCACGCGCGGCAACTGGACGAAGCTGAGTGGCAAGGTGAACGGCAAGGACGTCACCGTCGCCATCCTCGACGCACCGGGCAACCCCGGGTATCCGACGTACTGGCACGCCCGCGGCTACGGCCTGTTCGCCGCCAACCCGCTCGGGCAGTCGGCACTGAGCGGCGGCAAGGACACGCTGAACTTCTCGATCAGCGAGGGCACGCCGGCGACGTTCCGCTACCGGATTCTCGTGCTCGACGCCAACCCGACCGCCGCGGACATGCAGAAGTACGCCGCGGAGTGGGCCGCGGCCGCCGGCGGTTCGTCATCGTC
>DATJTM010000183.1:0-6564 GCA_035503395.1 Luteitalea sp. | reverse complement strand
GAGGGTATCCGCCTTCCGAAGGCCGACGGCCGACTGACGAAGGCCGCCGTTTACGCCTTCGCTTCGTTCCACGTGCGGCCGATGCCGACGTCGACGTCGAGCGGCACGTCCAGCGTCACCGCCGACTCCATGTGGTGCTTGACGAGCGCGGCGGCCTCGTCGGCAACGCCCTCCGACGCTTCGAACACCAGTTCGTCGTGCACCGTCAGGATCATGCGCAGGCCTGGCACCTGCGGCTGCGCCGCGTGCAGGTCGATCATCGCGCGCTTCAGGATGTCGGCCGCCGTTCCCTGAATCGGCAAGTTCACCGTCACGCGTTCGGCGGCCGAGCTGATCTGCCGGTTGCGGCTGGTCAACTCGGGCACCCGCCGGCGACGCCCGTACAGCGTGCTGACCACGCCGCTGTCGCGCGCCTGCGCGATCGTCTCGTCGATGAACCGTCGCACCGACGGGTAGCCGGCGAAGTAGGCGTCGATGAACTCCTGCGCCGCCTGCTGCGTGACGCCGATGTCCTTGGCCAGCGTGAACGCCGTCTTCCCGTAGAGCAGGGCGTAGTTGATGATCTTGGCGCGCCGGCGCAGCTCGTGTTCGCTGAGGCCGCTGTCGGTGCCGAACACCTTGGCCGACGTCTGATCGTGGATGTCGTCGCCACGCCGGAAGGCGTCGATCAGGCTTTGTTCCTGCGCCACGTGGGCCAGCACACGCAGCTCGATCTGCGAGTAGTCGGCCGAAATCAGCACGTGGCCCGGTTCGGCGATGAACGCGCCACGGATCTCGCGCCCCAGTTCGGTACGAATCGGGATGTTCTGCAGGTTCGGGTCGCTGCTGCTCAGGCGACCGGTGGCGGCCACTGCCTGGTTGAACGTCGTGTGGACGCGGCCGGTCTTCGGGTTGACCAGCAGCGGCAACGCGTCGACGTAGGTGCCCTTCAGCTTCTGCATCGCGCGCCAGTCGAGGATCTCGCGGGCGATGTCGTGCGTGAGGGCGAGTTCCTCGAGGACTTCGGCGGCGGTCGACGCCGTGCGCTGCGCGCCGGTCCGCTTCAGCACCGGCAACTGCATCTTCTCGAACAACACCTCGCCGAGCTGCTTGGGCGAGTTGATGTTGAACGTCATGCCGGCCATCTCGTAGATGCGCGACGCTCGTGCCTCGAGCTCGCCATCCATCCGAGTTGCCAGGGAGCCGAGCATCGGCGTGTCGACCTTGATGCCGGCCCGCTCGATCGCCACCAGCGCCGGCACCAGCGCCAGCTCGAAGTCCTCATAGACGCCGGTGAGGTTCTCGTCGCGCAGCGTGGTGCGCAGGTCGGTCGCCAGTTGGGCAGTGATATCAGCGCGTTCGCAGGCCCAGGTCGTCATCATCTCGACGGCCACCTTCGACACGGGCAGCGCCTTGACGCCCTTGCCGCGCATCACCTCGCTCTCCATCGCCTTGTAGCCGAGGCGTTCGAGGGCGAGCGGCTCCAGCGCGTGATTGGCCGTGGCGGCGTCGTGCACGTAGCTGGCGAGCATCACGTCGTCGTGCACGCCATCGATCGTGAGCCCGTGCCTCTCGAGCACGAGCGTGAGTGCCTTGACGTCGTGCGTCGACTTGGCGACGGACGGATCGGCGAGGAGCGGGCCGATCACGTCGCGCAGGGCCTGCGGTGACAGGTTGGGAGAGGCGTCGAGCGACGTGTGGGCCAGCGGCACATAGGTCGCCTGGCCGCCGCCGGTGCCGATTGCGAGTCCGACCAGGCTGGCCTGCATGGCCGGCTGCTCGTCGGTCACGATGTGGACCGCACAGTGACCGACCTCGCGGACGTGCGCCGCGAGTGCCTGCAGCTCCTCGACGTCGCCGCAGGTCGTGAATGTCTGCTCGACGTCGACGGCGGTCGGCGCGTACGCGGTGACCAGCGACTTGAAGCCGAGGCGGCTGAACAGCTCGTAGCAGTGGCGCTGGTCTGGCCCGCTGTACCTCAGCGTCTCGAGCTCGACCTCCACCGGCACGTCGCAGTGCAGCCGCACCATGTCGCGGCTCAACCGCGCGTCGTCGGCATGGGCCGTCAGCGCCTCGCGGTAGCGCTTCTGAGTGATGGACGATGCTGCTTCGAGCAGGCGGTCGAGCGTCTCGTGCTGCGCGATCAGGTCACGCGCGCCCTTCTCGCCGATGCCGGGCACGCCCTTCACGTTGTCGATCGCGTCGCCCATCAAGGCCAGCACGTCGACGACCTGATCGGGACGCACCCCGAACTTCTCCTTGACCGCGCCGGCGTCGAACCAGGCGCCCTCGTCGCGCGGGTTGTACACGCGCACGTGGCCGTCGACCATCTGGAAGAAGTCCTTGTCGCCGGTCACGATCGCCGCGTCGAAGCCGGCCGCGACCGCGCGCGTGGCCAGCGTCGCGATCACGTCGTCGGCTTCGAAGCCGGTGTGCGTGAGGATGCGCACGCCGAGCGCCTCGCACGCCTCATGGACGAACGGCACCTGCTCGGCGAGGTCGGCGGGCATCGGCGTCCGGGTCGCCTTGTAGTCGGCCTGCATCGCCGATCGGAACGTCGGGCCGGCGAGGTCGAAGGCGGTCGCGATGTAGGCCGGCTCGTGATCGGTGATCAGCTTCCGCAACATCGTGATGAAGCCGTAGATCGCGTTGGTCGACCGGCCATCCGGCCCGGTCAGGCCCCGGATCGCGTGGTACGCCCGGTACATCTGGTTGTTGCCGTCGATGAGAAACAGGATCGGACGTTCAGGCACGCGGGGTCCTCGAGAGGCGGGCCCCGCTATTCTAGCGGCGGTACACTAGTCCGCCATGCTGGTTTCGCCCCGCCAGGCGCTCGCGCTGGCGGCCCTCGCGCTCATCGCCCTCACGTCGTGCGCCCGTCCTTTCGGCCGCCAGTACGAGTACGAAGAAGAGGTCTACCTCGACCTCGACGGATCGGCGACGCTCGTCGTCAACACGTCGATGGCCGCGCTGGCCGCCCTGCACGGGCTGGACGTGCCGCTCGACCCGACCGCACCGGTCGACCGTGACGCGATCAGGAGCCTGTACGCCTCACCGGTGACCGAGGTCACGCGCGTGAGCCGGCCGTGGCGGCGCGACGGTCGACGTTTCGTGCAGGTCCGGGTGTCGGTGTCCGACGTGCGCCAATTGCCGTCGGTGAAGCCGTTCGCATGGGCGCAGTACGGCATGGGGACCCATGGTGACGGCCTGCAGTTCACCGAGCAGCTGGGGGCCGTGAAGGGCCGTGCCGTTGGCGACGTCGGGTGGGACGGTAACGAACTGGTCGCCGTGCGGCTGCATCTGCCGAGCCGTGTGACCTACCACAACTCGCCGAGCAAGAAGGTGGAGCGCGGCAACATCATCACCTGGGAGCAGCCACTGAAGGCGAGGCTGGCCGGTGAACCGCTCCAGGTCGAGGCACGCTTCGGCGCTCAGCGCATCCTCGTGCTGACCGTCGCATTGTTCCTCGCGGCGATGGCCGCCGCCGTGCTGACGCTGACGGGGTTGATCTGGTGGGTGGTCCGCAAGGGCCGCCAGCGCAACGCCGCCGCGGCCGCGTGACGGAGGCGACAGGAATGAGGTAGGGACGGCCGTCCCGGCCGTCCGTCGCTGCGGCGCACTCGTGGTCGCAGTGTCGGACGGCTCGGCGAGCCGTCCCTCACCCACTAGTCCTGCGGCTTCTGCTGACGCTGCTGCTGGCGCTGCTGGAACCGCTGCTGCGCCTTCTGGCGACGCTCCTGCATCCGCGTCTGCCGCTCTGCCTGAATCTTGGCGGCTTCGGCCTGCTGTTCGGCCGTCAGGATCGACAGCACCTCACCGCGCACCTTGGCACGCAGCACCGCGGCTTCCGCGATCACGGCGCCGAGCGCCTGGCCCTGCTGACCGATCGCGGCCTCGTCGACTGAACCCTCCGAGGCCTTGCGCAGCGCCTCGAGTGCCGTGTGCGCCTTCTCGGCGACGGCCCTGGCCTCGTCGCGATGCCCCTGCAGGATGGTCCGCACCTGCTCACGCTGGCTGTCGGTGAGGTTGAGCGCCGGCAGCGGCAGGTCGGGATGTACGGCCAGCAAGCCCGCCAGCGGACCTCCCGGTCCACCGGGCCCGCCGGGACCACCCGGGCCGCCTGGCCCACCCCACCCGCCCGGCCCGCGACCGCCAGGACCCGGTTGCGCCATCGCCGCACCAGCCAGACCCAGCGTCAGCGCAAGGGCGCCCGCCACGGTCTTCATGCTCGTCCGCATCATCGTCGTCATCGTGTATCTCCTGGCACCATCGGGTGCCCACCTGGTTCCGGCGTGCCGGCCGGTGTGGCCGTGTGCGCCGTGCGTGTACTTGATGTGACGGGAGTTCTGTGGCCGCGCGATGTAAGACCCGTGAAAAATCCGTGGCAGCGCGCCGCGGCCTGAACCGGGGTGTCGGGACAGGGTAGCCTGTCCCTCGTGGCACACGTGATGGTCGTGGACGACGAGGCGCACATCGGCGAACTGGTGTCGCTGCATCTCTCGTTCGAGGGGCACACGAGCGAGCGGTTCGTCGACGGACGCGCCGCCCTCGACGCGGCCCGCGCCGGCCAGTTCGATCTCTTCATCCTCGACGTGATGCTGCCCGGGCTCGACGGCGTGGCGCTCTGTCGCGCGCTGCGGCAGATGCCCGCGACGTCCCGCATCCCCGTCCTCTTGCTGACCGCGCGCCGTGACGAAACCGACAAGGTGCTCGGTCTCGACAGCGGTGCCGACGACTACCTGACCAAGCCGTTCGGCGTGCGCGAGTTGATGGCGCGCGTGCGCGCACTGATCCGTCGTGGCCAGTCCGCACCGGCGCCGTCGCCCGCCGACGCGCCGCCGGTCAGCACCGACGTGATCCGGCGCGACGGCCTCGAGATCGACCCGTCGCGGCACCGCGTGGTCGTCGACGGCACACCCGTCGACACGACGGCGCACGAGTTCACGGTGCTGAAGATCCTCGCGTCGCATCCGGGCATCGTCTTCTCCCGCGAGGCGCTGATTCGACGTGCCTGGGGTGCCGACACCCACGTCACCGAGCGCAGCGTCGACACCATCGTCAAGCGCCTGCGCCAGAAGATCGAGCAGGACCCGGCCCAGCCCGAACGGCTGCTCACCGTCTGGGGCGTCGGCTACAAGTTCCGCGACGCCTCATGACGCCGCGCCCGTGGATCGGGTCGCTCTACTGGCGTATCGCCCTGGCCTGTCTCGGCCTGCTTGCGGCGGCGCTCGTCATCCAACTCGCCGTGGTGCTCGTGGCACTCTCGCGTCCGACCGGCCTGCATGCCAGGGCCGAGGCACAGCAGCACGCCGAGGCCACCGCGCGCGAACTGGCCGAGACGCTGCTCGCCGATCCTGTCGCCGACGTTCGCGACGTGCTGGCGCGGCACGCCGGCCCAGGTCCCGTGTTCTTCGTCACCACCGAGGGCCGGGTGACCGGCGAACGCCGTGCCGGACCGCCGGAGGCCGTGGCCAGGCGCGTAGCCGATCTGGCAGCCCGTGCCGACGATGGCGACGACGACGGGCCGGTGGGGCTGGCGCGCGTCGAGGTGTTGGGGATGCTCGAAGGACGCGTCGTGGTGCTGCCGCGCCGTCCGGGCTGGGCGGTCGTCGGCGATCTCGGTCCGCTGGTGCTGGTCGGGGCAGCGGCAGCAGCCATCGTCGTCTCGGGACTGCTGGCGTGGCTGGCGTTCAAGCCGGCCCACCGTCGGCTGCAGGCGCTCGAATCGGCAGCGGCGCGACTCGGCGAGGGCGACCTCTCGGCGCGCGCTCCCGAAGGCGGGGGCGACGAGATCGCCAGGGTGGCGCACGCCTTCAACCAGACGGCCGACGCGCTGGCCGCGCAGATCCGTCGCGTGACCTCCGAGCAGGAGGTCCGTCGTCAGTTGCTGGCCGACGTCTCGCACGAACTGCACACGCCGCTCACCACGATTCGCGGCTACGTCGAAACGCTGCGCATGGCGGAGTTGCAGATTCCGGATGCCGATCGGGCTCGCTACCTCGCGATTGTCGATGACGAGGCGGTCCGCCTCGAGCACTTGATCGGCGACCTGCTCGACCTCGCCAAGATGGAAGCCGGCGGCCAGGGATTGCGTAAGGAATCGATGCCGGTCGAAGCGCTGTGGGATCGGCTGCGCGACCGCTTCGAGCCGCGTGCCTCGGCGGCCGGCATTGCGCTGACGCTCGCGCCGTCGACGATGGCAGTCGAGGCCGACCCTGTGCGTCTGGAGCAGGCGCTGTCGAATCTCGTCGCCAACGCCATCAAGTTCACACCGACCGGCGGCGCGATTCGACTGGCCGCGCATGCACTGGACGACAGCATCAGGTTCGACGTCGAGGACAGCGGGGCCGGGCTCGCAGCCGACGAACAGGCGCGCGTGTTCGATCGCTTCTACAAGCAGGACGGATCGCGCAGCAGCACCGGCAGCGGTCTCGGACTCTCGATCGTCCGCGCGATTGCCGAAGCCCACGGCGGCACGGCGAGCGTCCGCAGCACGGCCGGCGAAGGCAGCACGTTCAGCGTTGCCCTGCCGCGCTGACCGGCGCGAACGTCGCGGGCCTGATCGGCCCGCGCTATTACTTGGGC
>DATJTM010000182.1:0-4080 GCA_035503395.1 Luteitalea sp. | reverse complement strand
AACTCCGCAATCACGGCGCGCCCCAGGTCCGGCGGCAGGCACTGCAGCACGTCGAAGCAGGTGATGAGGTCGAACGACGCGTCGCGGAAGGGCACGTGGACGACACTCGCCTGCGCCAGCCGACGCGCGCCGTGATCCTTGGCGAACTTCAGGCCCGTCCACGTCAGGTCGAATCCGTAGGCGGTCCCATAGCGGGCCAGCATCGGCAGGTTGACGCCGGTGCCACAGCCGCAATCGAGGAGACGGGCCGGCGGATGCGCGCGCGCGGCGCGATCGACGATCGGTCCGACGAAGGCGCGGAATCCCTTGAACCAGAAGTGCTCGCGCTCGGCGCGGCGGGTGGCTTCGAGCAGCAGATCCATCAGGACGGGGACGATGAGGGACGCGTTGCCGCAGACACGGGCGCGGTGGTGGATGACACAGGAGCGGCCGGTGGCGACGGCGATGGCGGCGCGGCGGGCACGGTGGACGTCGTCGGTGTCTGCATCTCCGCCTCGCGTCGACGGAACTCGGAGCGCACGCGATCAGGCGTGCTGGCGCGCGGGTTCCAGCCGAGGCGCATGACGTTGAGCGTCAGCGAACGCCGGCCGAACTTCAGCGCCTCGTTGCAGTTCCACATGTAGATGTCGATCTGCCGCCCCTGCACGCGCGGGCCGGTGTCGAGGATCGTATAGATGCCGTTGTAGCGCGCGCCGACGCCGTCGACCTGCACCACCGAACCGACGGGCAACAACTCGGGATCAGCCGCCGCGATGCCGGTGTTGATCTCGGCCCCCGAGGCCGTCGTCGTGCCCTTGCAGTACGCAGTCGCGTTGAACCGCAGGCGAAGACCCGGCGCCGGCGCCGCCACGTCCTGCGGGTCCGGCAGGCCTGGCTTCATGATCGGCGTTTCGGCGCGCGTCCGTCGGAACGGTGTCGGGATGTATTCGGAGTCGAAGATCGGCGACTCGTACATCACCGCGAAGGCCATGGCACCGGCAGCCGCCACCACGATGCGGCGACGAAGCGAGCGGGTGAGGAGCATCAGGCCGGCTCCCCACTCAACACGGGCGTGGTAGCCACGTCCGACGCATCGCTGCCGCTGAAGTGTTCGAACCCGCCTGGCAACGCCGACTCGGTTCCGTCTTCATCGACCACGAGCAGCGCGGAGTCCTTCGTGCAGACGCCGACGCGGGTGACCGGTGGGAGACCGGTGCGGCCGCTGGCATGCGCGAAGCGACGACGCGCGCGGCGCGGGACGGCGAAGAGCAGCTCGTAGTCCTCGCCGCCGGACCAGACCAGGGCGTCACGATTGAGACCGGCCAGTGCTGCCGCGTCGGCAACGGCGCCAGCGATCGGCAGCATGTGACGATCGATGCGGACGCCGACACCGCTGGCGGCGGCGAGTTGCCGCAGTGCGTCGGCGAGGCCGTCGCTGGTGTCCATGCAGGCCGAGGCGGCCTTGTTGCGGCCGATCTGCAGCCCCAGCGCGACACGGGCTTCCGGACGGCGATAGCGCGCGACACCTTGCGCCATCGCGTCTGGTATCGCGAGGTCGGACGTGTCGTGGGTCTGCAGCCAGGCGAGTCCGGCCGCCGCCGCGCCGACGGCGCCGCTGACGTACAGTTCGTCACCCGGCCGCGCCCCGCTGCGCCGCAGCAGATGGCGCGGTTTGACGGCGCCACTCACCGTGACGTCGACGAACAGCGTCGGGGAGCGCGAGATGTTGCCGCCGACGAGGTCCACGCGTGCCGCCGCCGCAGCGGTGGCGAGGGCATCGACGAGCTCCGCGACCCACACAGCTTCGAGACTCGCCGGCAGGCCGAGCGACAGCAGCGCCACACGCGGCTCGGCGCCCATCGCGGCCACGTCGCTGAGATTGACGTGCAGGGCCCGATGACCGATGTCGGCGGCGCTGCTGAAGTCGCGGCGGAAGTGCACACCGTCGACCAGCACGTCTGTGGTCAGGACGTCGACGTGATTGCGGCGCGGCCGCACCACCGCGGCATCGTCACCGATGCCGAGCAGCACGTCGGGCGAGGCCGGTGAGCCGATGCGCTCCGCGATCCATCGGATCAGGGCGTGCTCTCCAACCTGGCCAATCGTGGCCGACGGGGCATGCGTCCACCCCGGAAGCGTCGGACGGGTCATGGTCAGCGTGCAATCTCCACGGCGCGAGTCTCCCGGATGACCGTCACCTTGATCTGGCCGGGGTACTCGAGCTCGTTCTCGATACGGCGGGCGATGTCCTTGGAGAGCCAGACGGCGTCCTCGTCGGACACCTCCTCGCTCTGCACCATGATGCGAATTTCGCGGCCCGCCTGGAGTGCGAACGACTTCGACACTCCCTTGAAGCTATCGGCGATGTCCTCGAGCTTCTCCAGCCGTTTCACGTAGGACTCGAGGATGTCGCGCCGGGCACCGGGTCGAGCCGCCGAGATGGCATCGGCCGCCTGGACGATCATCGCCTCCAGCGACGGCCAGTCGATGTCCATGTGGTGGGCAGCGACCGCGTCGATGACGGGCTGCCGTTCTCCGTGCTTGCGCAGCAGATCGAGGCCGATTTCCAGGTGCGTGCCTTCCATGTCCCGGTCCACCGCCTTGCCGATGTCGTGCAGGAAGGCCGCCCGCACCGCCACCTGACCGTCGAGACCGAGCTCGCGCGCCATGATCCCGGCCAGCCACGCCACTTCCTTGCTGTGGTACAGCACGTTCTGGCCGTAGCTGGTCCTGAACTTCAGACGGCCCATGAGTCGGAGGAGTTCGGGGGGTACGTCGTGCAGGCCGAGCTCGAAGGCGGCCGCCTCGCCTTCGCGGCGGGCGTTCTCGTCGAGCTCGATCTTGACCTTCTCGACCACTTCCTCGATGCGGGCCGGATGGATGCGGCCATCCGCGAGCAGGCGCTCGATGGTCTGGCGCGCGACCTCGCGGCGGAACGGGTCGAAGCTCGAGAGGATGATGGCGCCCGGCGTGTCGTCGACGATGAGCTCGACGCCGGTGCCGAGTTCGAGTGCACGGATGTTCCGGCCCTCGCGGCCGATGATGCGGCCCTTCATGTCGTCGCCGGGGATGTCGACGACCGACACGGTGGTCTCGATGGCTTGCTCGGCGGCGCTGCGCTGGATGGCCTCGGTGATGAGCTGCCTGGCTTTCGCGGTGGCAACCTCCCGCGCCTCAGCCTCCAACCGCTTCACGAGGTGGGCCGCGTCGCGGCGGGCATCGTGTTCGAGCTGACGAAGGACCTCGGCCCGGGCTTCGTCCGCGGTGAGGCTCGAGACACGTTGCAGTTCCGTCAGGGCTTCGCCATGCCGCTGCTCGGCGTCACGATCGCGTTGCCGCGCCTGTTGCTCCAGCACGTCGAGTGCCGCGGTCCGCGCGTCGAGATCCCGGGTGCGCTGGTCGAGCGCCTGCTCGCGCCCGGCCGCTCTGGCCTGCTGCGCCTCGGCATCCCGCAAGCGTTCCGTTGCCTGCCGCTCGGCGGCACGGACCCGGTCCTCGGCGTCCCGCGCCGTGCGTTCGGCCTCGGTGGTCACGGCGTGCGCCCGCTCGCGAGCGGCGAGTTCGGCTTCCTTGCGCAGCGACTCGGCGTCGCGTTCGGCATGACGCACGATCTGCGCGGCCTGCTCGCGCGCATGGGCCGTGTCGGCCTTCAGTCGCTTGCGGGCCCAGATCACCCACACGAGCACCGCGACGGCGGCCACGCCATCCAGCACGAGTGCCAGCGTCTGCAGGGAGATCCAGGGCGTCATGATGAATAGACTCGACTGTGGCCGAAGCCGCGGCACAAGGCAAGCCTGCGGCGCCGACCCGACGCCACGTCAGCGACGTCGCGTCAGTGTCTCTGTCCCGATCGGTGCACAAGCGTGCCGGGGAAGCGCCGCTGGGGAAGGACCGCGGGTCTGCCGGGCGCGTGGCGCGACGGCAGAATCAGAGACCCCGCGTTGCCGTGTGGGGAGGTCGTTGAACCTGCAGAAGCAGGTGGAACCACTGTAAAAGCCGCGCTTCAGGCTTCCTCTCTGCGGAGGCATGCACACCACGCAGCCGTCGTGATTCGCTTGGGGTAAAGAACATCGGCTCAAGCGATCCTCTACCCATCACGCA
>DATJTM010000181.1:0-5983 GCA_035503395.1 Luteitalea sp. | reverse complement strand
TTGTTCTTCAAGTCGACACCCGCGCGCGTCGTCGGGCCCGGTCGGCCGGTCCGCATCCGGACGGATGCCTCCTGGTCGGTGCCGGAACCGGAACTGGTGCTGGTGATCAACGCGGCGGGGCGTGTCGTGGGCTACACCGTCGGCAACGACATGAGTTCGCGCGACATCGAGGGCGAGAATCCGCTCTACCTGCCGCAGGCCAAGGTGTACGACGGCAGTTGCGCGATCGGCCCGGGCATCCTGTTCACCGACGGGCCACTGTCGACGACGACGGCGATCCGGCTCGTGATTCGCCGCGCCGGCGCCCTGGCATTCGAGGGCGAGACGACGACCGGGCAGATCAAACGCGGTTTCGACGAGCTGGCCGGCTGGCTGTTCCGCGAGACGACGTTCCCGACGGGCGCGTATCTGTTCACCGGCACCGGCATCGTGCCGCCCGACGCGTTCACGCTGGCCAGCGGCGACGAGATCGCGATCACCATCGACGGCATCGGCACGCTGACCAACACCGTCGCCTGAACGTGTCAGGCGTCGGTGTCGCTCTTCGTGCTGCCGGCGCGCGTGGCCGTGATCAGCGCTTCCATGTGACCGAGGTAGCGGTCGAGGGCCACACGGCCGGCGCGCGTGAGTGAGTACTCACTGCGCGGCAGGCGTCCCTCGAAGGTCTTCGTGCAGCTGATGTAGCCGGCGTCCTCGAGCTTGCGTGCGTGCACGCTCAGGTTGCCGTCGGTGGTGCGGAGCAGGGACTTGAGGTCGTTGAACGACAGCTTGTCCTGCACGGCCAGCGAGCTGACGATGGCCAGGCGCAGTCGCTCGTGAATGAGCTTGTCGAGGTTCAGCGGCGATGCGGGGTCGGCATGCGAGTCGATCGACCGCACGCGCGGACGAAAGCCTCGCAGTCGGCCGACAGGCACATCGTCCTGCGTCCGAAGGCGGTCGGTCATGGGCACCTGGCGGAAAGGGCCGCCAGAGGCATCCTACGCCGGGCCTGTCCAGCCTCAAAGCCAATTGCCGTGACGAGAGGGCAGGCTCGTACAATGGCGCGCATGGCCGACAACGCCAAGGGCTACGCCAATCCGCACCTCCTGATCGAGGCCTCCGAGCTGGCCGCACAGCTGCAGGGCACCGACCCGCCGCTGCTGATCGACCTGCGGCCGGCCGAGCAGTGGGCGGCCGGTCACGTGCCCGGTGCGGTCCACCTCGACATCTTCGGCGTCAGCCTGGTCGACACCGATCCCGCGCCGTTGCGTGCCTTCCTGTGGATCCTCGAGCACCTGCTCGCGACGCGTGGTGTGGCCGCGCCCCGCCGCGTGGTGGTCTACGACGAGAAGTCCGGCAACCGCGCCGCGCGCGCCTTCTGGGCGCTCGAGTACTTCGGTCACGAGCACACACGCCTGCTCGACGGCGGCTTCGGCGCCTGGCAGGCCGGCGGACACGACGTCAGCACCGAGCCGACGGCGCCGGTGGCCACCAACTGGACCGGCACGCGGATGGACGAACGGCTCGCGTCGTATCGCGACGTGCTGGCACGGCTCGACTCGACCGATGCCGTCATCCTCGACACACGATCGGAAGCGGAGTACCTCGGCACGATGGTGCGCGCGGCCCGCGGCGGTTGCGTGCCCGGCGCCGTGCACGTCGAGTGGAGCGACAACCTCCGTCCGGACGGCACCTTCAAGAGCGCCGACGAACTGCACGCGATGTACGAACCGCTCGGCGTCACCGCCGACAAGGAGGTCGTGACGTATTGCCAGGGCGGCTATCGGGCGGCACACGGGTACCTGGCGCTGCGCCTCCTCGGCTTCCCGCGCGTGCGCAACTACGTCGGGTCGTGGAAAGAATGGGGCGACCGCCTCGAACTCCCGATCCAGACGCCAACGCAGTAGAACGGCTACAGCCTACAGCCTGCACTACCTGCAAGCTATACGAAGACCGAACGATGAAGTCCGTCACCGCGCTGTAGGCTGTAGGCCGCAGGCTATCCGAGATCGGTATGAACAACGTCCTCGATCACATAAACACGCACCGCGACGACTACATTCAGCAACTCAAGGGCTTCCTCGCGATCCCGTCGATCAGCGCGCTGCCCGAACATGCGCCCGACGTGCGTCGCTGCGCCGAGTGGTGCGTCGCCGAGCTCTCGCGCATCGGTCTGCAGAACGTCGCGCTGCACGAGACGCCCGGTCATCCGATCGTGTACGCCGAGTGGCTCGGGGCACCAGGCTCGCCGACGATGCTCTTCTATGGGCACTACGACGTGCAGCCGGTCGATCCGATCGACCTGTGGGAGTCGCCGCCCTTCGAGGCGACGGTCCGTGAAGGCGCCATCTACGCCCGCGGGTCGGCCGACGACAAGGGGCAGATCTTCATGCACCTCAAGGCCATCGAGGCGCACCTGTCGCAGGGCGGCAAGCTCCCGATCAACGTCAAGGTGATGCTCGAGGGCGAAGAGGAAGTCGGCAGCGCGAACCTCGATCACTTCATCGCCGCCAACAAGGACCTGTTGAAGGCCGACGTCGTGGTGATCTCCGACTCGCCGATGTTCGACCGTGACGTGCCATCGATCTGCTACGGTCTGCGCGGGCTCGCCTACTTCCAGATCGATGTGCGCGGCAGCAGCACCGACCTCCACTCGGGTTCGTATGGCGGTGCCGTCGCCAATCCCGCCATCGTCCTGACGCAGCTGCTGTCGCAGATGAAGGACAAGAGCGGGCGCATCAAGATTCCCGGCTTCTACGACGCGGTCGTCGACGTGACCGAGGCCGAGCGCAAGGAGTTCGGTCGGCTGCCGTTCAACGAGAAGCGCTGGGCCAAGGACATCGGCTTGCCGAAGCCGTTCGGCGAGACCGGCTACTCGACGCTCGAACGCAAATGGGCGCGGCCGACCTTCGAGGTCAACGGCCTGCTCGCCGGCTTCACCGGCGAAGGCGCCAAGACGGTGATTCCAGCCAAGGCGATGGCCAAGGTGAGCATGCGCCTCGTGCCGAACCAGGACCCGCAGACGATCGGCAAGCTCTTCGAGGACTACGTGAAGAAGCTGGCGCCGAAGACCGTCGAGGTCACCGTCACCCACATGCACGGCGGCAAGCCGTGGACCACCGGCTTCGACAACGCGTGGGTGCAGGCGGCAGGGCGCGCCATCGAGAAGGGCTTCGGACGCTCACCGGTGTTCGTGCGCGAAGGCGGCTCGATTCCGGTCGTCTCGACGTTCCAGGAAGTGCTCGGATTGCCGAGTGTGCTCTTCGGCATCGGCCTGCCCGGCGAGAACGCGCACGCGCCGAACGAGTGGCTCGATCTCTCGAACTTCCACAACGGCGTGCTCGCGTCGGCGTACCTGTACGAGGAGCTGGCGCAGGTGAAATAGATCGGACGGCTCGGCGAGCCGTCCCTACCTGTCCGACGTAGGCGTCGAGCTTCAGCTCGACGCGCGAAGAGCATTGTCAGCGCAATTTCAGAATCGCAGAAGTTCAGAATTTCATCACCAGCCCCAACCTTCGAGGCGTGGCATTGCTGATGAAATTCTGAAATTCGTGAACTTCTGAAATTGCAGCAGCCCTACCGCACCACCGGCAACACGATGTGCGACGGGCGAACGACGCTGCGGTAGATGCGCTGCGTCGCCTTGACGAACTGCTCGGGCTTCGCGTTCGGGATGTCGGTGAACGTCTGCGGGTTGCGGTCGAAGATCGGGAACCACGAACTCTGTACGTGGACGACGATTCGGTGGCCACGTCTGAACGTGTGCGCCACGTCCGGTAGCTCGAAGTCGATCTCGTCCGGCACATTCGGCGTGAAGGCCACGGGCTTCTCGAGCGACCGGCGGAACTTGCCCCGGAACGGCTCGCCTCGCACCAGTTGCTGCGTGCCCGCCTGCGCATCGTCGACCGCGTATTCGTCGAGGATCTTCACGACGAAATCCGAGTCGGTGCCCGACGTCGCGACGTGCAGCCGCACACCGATCGGCCCGAGCACGGTCACGTCCTCTGTCAGTACGGGACTCCTGTAGACGAGGACATCCGGCCGCTGCGCCGCGAAGCGCTGATCGGTGGCCATGTAGTCGCGCGGCATGCCGATCGCCTCGCCGGCCACGCCAGGCACCGGGTTGCCCGGGTCGCTCACGTACGTGTCCGTCGCCTCACGGTCCGCAGGCTTCGTCGTCGAGAGCGAGCGATCCGCTGACAGGTAGTACGAGCGCGGCTCGGCCTCCACCGGCCAGCGGTCGAAGGTGCGCCACCGATTGCTGCCGGTTTCGAAGATCGACACCACAGGGACCGTCGCGCTCGCGTCGCCCCGCAGGTGCCGTTCGAAGAAGCGGCGTTCGATCTGCTCGCGATAGTGCTTCGACGTCGGTTCACCGAACCGCACCTGCGCGACTTGCGATCCGTCTCCTCGCGCCCACCCTCCGTGCGTCCACGGTCCCATCACCAGGTGGCTCGTCGTCGATGGACTCTGCTCGCGCAGTGAACGAAACGCGCGCAGCGGCCCGCTCAGGTCTTCGGCATCGAACCAGCCGCCGACGACGAGTACTGCCGGCGTCACGCCCTTCAGGTGCCGCCAGATCGAGCGCGCCTTCCAGAAGTCGTCGTACGACGTGTGCTCGAGGTTCTGCGTCCAGTAGCGGTTACCAGTCAGTCCATGCTTACTGGTCAGATCGGCGAGCGAGCCGCCCTTCAGGTAGAACTGATAGCCATCCTTGGTCCCGTAGTCGAAATCCTTGGTGGGCTGCGGACGTCGTGGCTGCAGTCCGCGCGGCGGGAAGTCGACATAGAACGAGAAGTTGTGCGCCAGCAGGAAGGCACCGTTGTGGAACGAGTCGTCACCCAGGTAGTAGTCGGTGACGGGTGCCTGCGGCGACACGGCCTTCAGCGCCGGATGGGCATCGATCAGCGCGGCCAGCGCATAGAACCCCGGGTACGAGATGCCCCACATGCCGACGCGGCCGTTGTTGCACGGCACGTGCTTCACCAGCCAGTCGATGGAGTCGTAGGTGTCCGACGACTCGTCGAACTGCCTGCCGGACTTGGATGGCACATACGGCCGTACTTCTTCCCACTCGCCTTCGGAGAGGAACCGGCCACGCACATCCTGGTAGGCGACGATGACGTCGGGGTCGTTGGTCATCGACGCCGGCCCGACGTTCCCGGGATAGGCGTCGTCGCCGTAGGGGCCACTGCTGTACGGCGTGCGCTGCAGCAGGATCGGTGCGCCACCGGCCGGGCACGTGCGGGGCGTGTACACCGCCGTGTACAGCTTCACGCCGTCGCGCATCGGCACCATGTGCTCGGCCTTGGCGTACGTGGCTTTGGCCGTGGGCGTGGCGACAGGGGCCGGCGCCTGCGCCAGCAGGGCAAGCGAACAGAGCAGGGTCACCGCCGACGCCAGGAATGCATGCGGCATGTAGCGCATCCCCGCATCCTACTAAGTCAGAAGTCGGAAGTCAGAAGTCGACCGGGATGCGGCCTCGCGAGAACGGCCCGAGGAGTGATGTCGGAAGTTCCAGGCCCAAGGCCCAAGACCCAAGGCCCGAGGCCCGAGGCCCAAGGCCCAAGGCCCAAGGCCCGTCTCCCTGTCAGTCGTTCGCGATCACCGCGCCCAAGCCCACCAGCAGTACCAATCCACCCAGGCCGGCGCCGACGATCAACAGCGGGACGAGAGCGGGAGGCATCAGTACGTGCAGCGCCTGGCCGCCGGTGTCTCCCGCGAGCCACGTCCCCAGTCGGCCGACGATCCGATCGCCGGTCATGACCAGCATCGTGACGACGGCGACGAGAGCGACCAGTGGTTCGGCCCGTTCGAGCGTGTCGAGCGGCCGCATTGCCTTCTGCCGCGCCTCGCGCTCGGCGGTCCACTTCGCGCGCCACCAGATGTCGGACGCCGCCGGCAGATCCTCGGCGGCTTCCAAGGCGAAAACGTCCTGGAGCGCCTCGGCCACCGCACGTACCTCGCGGCACGCCGGGCAGGCGTCGGCGTGGGCGGCGAGGCC
>DATJTM010000180.1:0-5504 GCA_035503395.1 Luteitalea sp. | reverse complement strand
CATCACGCTCAAGTACCGCTTCGCGGATCAGGACACCCGACGACGCTTCCGGCAGCTGACATTGGCGATTGTCGCGACCCTGCAGGATCTCGCCGTGCGCGACGGCGTCGAGCACGTCGATCGCACCTTCTACCAGAAGCACGACGACCGCGAACTGCGCGGTCTCGACGAGGCCGTCGTCGAACTGGCGCAGCTGATGGCATCGCTCGCCTCCGTCGACGGCGCCGTGGTGATGAACCGTCGGCTGGAGCTGCTTGGTTTCGGTGGGGAGATCACGGCTGCGCGTCCCGTGCTGCAGATCCACCGTGCCGTGGATCTCGAGGCGGAGCGTACGTCAGCGGAAGTCGTCGATGGCGTCGGGACGCGCCATCGATCGGTGTACAGGCTCTGTCAGGCGTATCCCGAGATGTTGGGATTTGTCGTCTCGCAGGACGGCACCGTGACCGTCGTCCACAACCGCGACGACCGCGTCGTCTGCTGGGATCAACAGACGTTCGGTTTGTAGACGGCCTTCGACATTCGGCCGTCGATCGTCGATCAGTCTTGCAATCAGAGATGACGGTGAGGGCTGTAGTCGGTAGGGACCGCTCGCCGAGCGGTCCGGACTGAGCCTTCTGGCGGACGCGCCGGCGGCGCGTCCCTACCGGGATCAATCCCCGTCGCGCGGATCCGCTGGGACGATCTCGGTCGTCACGTCCTTCTCGAACTTCCGGGCGATGTCGATGAACGCGTTGGCCGCGTGCGACAGCTGCGCCTGCTCCGGATAGACCAGTCGCAGGTGGCGGGGAAGCCGGACCTGCGCGACCGGTACCGCGCACAGGCGCCCGCTGGTGATCTCCGCGATCGCGCAGCGCCGCGGCAGCAGCGCCACCCCGAGGTCCATCTCCACGGCGCGCTTGATGCCGTCGAGACTCGGGAGCGCGAGCGTGATGTTCAACTGTTCGTGCCGCTGCTCGAACAGGCGGAGCACACGCTCACGGGCCGGCGACGCCTCGTTGTGCGCGATCACGTTCTGGCGCCCGAACTCCGCCATCGTCACCTGCGCGCGGGTTGCCAGCGGGTGGCCCGGCGACGTCAGCATCACGAGCTCGTCGTCGCCGATCAGCACCGACGCGAGGCCCTTCTCGGCTGGCGGAAAGCTCAGGACCCCGACGTCCAGCGACCGCTGCAGCACTTCGACGCCGATCTGCCGGCTCGGCACGCGCCGGATGTCGACCTGCACACGCGGATGGGCGGCCCGGAACTGGTCGACGACCGGCAGGACCACGTGGACGGCCGCTTCGTTCGCCCCGACGAGCACGCGACCGCGCTGGAGGTCGCGCAGCTCACGGACGGCGCTGTCGGCCTCCTCGGCGAGGCGCATCAGTCGCTGGGCGTAGTCGAGCAGCACGCGGCCGGCCTCGGTGAGCTTGCCGTCCTTGGCCGCCCGGTCGAAGAGCCGTTCGCCGAGGTGATCCTCGAGCCGCCGGATGGCCTGGCTGACCGCCGGCTGCGTCCGGTGCAGGCGCGCCGCGGCCTTGGAGAAGCTGCGCTCCGACGCGACGGTGAGAAACACCTGCAGTTCAGCGAGATCCATCGATCGCTCCGCCCCCGGCGGCACAAATGGTCGGGCCTGATGATCCCGAGCGGCTCCACGCTGGTCGGCTTGGCCGAGCGGGCCGCCTACCGTGAACGATTATAATTGCAGAAAGATTATAACCTTGACTAACAGGTGCCCTTGCGCCGAATGTGGCAATCGGGAGATCTGTCCACATGCCTGCCGACGTTCTCGTCTTCGACACGACGCTCCGCGACGGGGAGCAAGCACCAGGGTTCTCGCTGCGCGTAGCCGAGAAGCTCACGCTGGCGCGTCGGCTCGAAGCGCTCGGGGTGGACATCATCGAAGCCGGCTTCCCGATCGCGTCGCAGGACGATGCGGATGCGGTGAAGCGGGTTGCCGAGGAACTGCAGGGGCCGCGGGTCGCCGCGCTCGCGCGCTGCACGACGGCCGACATCGAGTGCGCCGGGAAGGCCATCGCACCGGCCCGTCGCAGCCGCATCCACACCTTCATCGCGACGTCGGACCTGCACCTCGAGCGCAAGCTGCGGATCACACGTGAGCAATGCATCGAGACTGCGGTCAAGGCCGTGACGCTCGCCCGTCAGTTCACCGATGACGTGCAGTTCTCGGCCGAGGATGCGACGCGCAGCGACCTCGGGTTCCTTTCGACGATCGTCAAGGCCGTGATCGAGGCCGGCGCCACCACGATCAACCTGCCCGACACGGTGGGTTACTGCACGCCCGACGAGATCGAGCACTTCTTCCGGACGATCCGCGAGTCCGTTGCGGCCGCCGACCACATCGTCTACAGCACGCACTGCCACGACGACCTCGGCCTCGCCGTCGCCAACAGCATCGCGGCGCTGCATGGCGGTGCGCGCCAGGTGGAGTGCACGATCAACGGCATCGGCGAGCGGGCCGGCAACGCGGCGCTCGAGGAGATCGTGATGATCGCCACGGTGCGCCCGGACCGCGCGCCGTTCACCACGAACATCCAGACGCGTGAGCTGTTCGGCGCCAGCCAGCTGCTCACCGAGTTGACCGGTGAAGCCGTCCAGGCCAACAAGGCGATCGTTGGCCGCAACGCGTTCGCGCACGAGTCGGGTATCCATCAGGACGGGATGCTGAAGGATCGTCGCACGTACGAAATCATGTCGCCCGACAGCGTCGGCGTGCCGAAGACCACGCTGGTGCTGGGCAAGCATTCCGGCCGTCACGCCGTGGCGCAGAAGTGCGAAGCGCTCGGCTTCGCGTTCAGCAAGCGCGAGCTCGATCAGGTCTACCGCGCGATGATCGCGCTGGCCGACACCCAGAAGCACGTCTCGGACGAAGAGCTCGCCGCAATCGCGGCGCAGGTCAAGGCCGACAACGCGCACGTCGCGACGCCGGTCGGCTACGGTCACGGCGTCTAGGCCGAACACGGCGGCCTTCGTCGTTCGGCCGTCGGCTTCGCTCCCGGAACCGCCCGACACGTCGGGCGGCGACGAGCGGATCGCGACGGCCACCCCCAAGCCGTCGGTCGCCTAGAATCTCCCCCATGAATCGTTCGCTCGTGCTCCTGCCCGGCGACGGCATCGGCCCTGAAGTGGTCGCAGCCGCCGGCGTCGTCCTCGAGGCGGTGTGCCGCCGCTTCTCGCACCAGATCGAGACCAGGTCCTTCAAGATCGGCGGCGCCGCCTTGCGCGCGAAGCTGCCCGTCTACCCCGACGACACGCGGGCGGCGTGCCTGGCTGGCGATCCGGTCCTGCTCGGCGCGGTCGGCGACCCGGCCTTCGACCACCTGCCGCGTGAGCAGAAGATCGAGACCGGCCTGCTGGCGCTGCGATCGTCGATGGGGGTGTATGCGAACCTGCGGCCGGCCCGCGCATGGGAGGGCCTCGAGGATGCCACGCCCTTCAAGCCGCAACGCACGGCGGGCACCGACCTGATCATCGTGCGCGAGCTGCTCGGCGGCCTGTACTTCGGTGAGCCGCGCGCCATCGCCGCCGACGGGCAGTCGGCGTTCAACACGATGAAGTACAGCGTGGGGGAAGTGCAGCGCGTGGCGCGCGTGGCGTTCCAACTGGCGCGGGCCCGCAGCCGTCGGCTCCTGTCGGTGGACAAGGCCAATGTGCTCGAGACGTCGCAGCTGTGGCGCAAGACGGTGACCGCGATGGCCAGCGAATACGGCGACGTGTCGCTCGAGCATCAGTACGTCGACGCGTTCGCGATGAACCTGGCGCTGAACCCGACGCGCTACGACGTGGTGCTCACGGAGAATCTGTTCGGCGACATCCTCTCGGATGAAGCGGGCGCCGTCTGCGGCTCGCTCGGCCTGTTGCCGTCAGCCAGTCTGGGTGATGGTGGCGCGCTGTACGAGCCGGTGCACGGCTCGGCCCCGACGCTCGCCGGCCGCGACGTGGCGAATCCGGCCGGAGCGATTGGCTCTCTCGCGCTCATTTTCCGTCACAGCTGGCAGGCCGAGGACGAAGCCCGCGCGATCGAGTCGGCGCTGGCGAAGACGATCCGCGAAGGGCACCGCACGGCCGATCTGGTGACCCTCGGCCAGACGGCGACGTCGTGCTCGAAGTTCGCCGAGTTGGTGGCCGAGCGAATCTGACCGCGAACGTCCTCGACTTCGAATGTCCGAGCCGTGGCTCGGCAATTGGGGCCGCGTCAGGACAACGGGCCCTACCCGTTCACGCCCGGGCGGCAATCGGGATGATGCGGGACCGCGCGTAGGCGACGAGCGCCAGCAACGCGAGCAGTACGGCCGTCGTGACCGACGAGCCGTACTCGCCGCGCCACACATGCAGGACCGTGGCGCCGACCATGATCGGCAGGAGCAGGGCGGCGGCTAGCGGCACCAGCCAAGGCTTGATCCGCATGAGCCCCGGCACGACCAGTCCGATGCCGGCTGCGACTTCCGCCACGCCCAGGAACAACCGGAACGGCTTCCAGAGGCTGGCATCCATCAGCACTTCGATTTCCGGCGGCGGGAACAGGAACATCAACCCGTGCGCCAGGAACGCCAGTGCCAGCAGGACCTGCAACAGCCAGAGCGCGATATTCATCTCGATGTCCTCCGCTGGTTTGACGGGCGAGTCGGACCGAACTCATCGCCGCCACCAGCCTGTGCGCGGAAGACGTGCCCAGCCGGCGCCGTCTGACGTGCGTCAGCGGCCGTCAACCCAACAGGAGTTCGAGGTCCTCGCGACGAAGGTCGCGAATCAAGCGCTCGTCGGCCCGGACGATGGCATCGGCCAGCGACCGTTTGCTGGCCTGTAGTTCGAGCACCTTCTCCTCGACGGTGTTGCGCGCAATCAGGCGCATCGCAAAGACGTGACGCGTCTGGCCGATCCGGTGGGCGCGATCGATGGCCTGCGATTCGACCGCCGGATTCCACCAGGGGTCGAGCAGGAACACGTGGTCGGCGGCCGTGAGGTTGAGACCGACGCCGCCGGCCTTGAGGCTGATCAGGAAGATCGGCGGCCCCTCGGCCGACTGGAAGCGATCCACCCGCGCCTGCCGATCGCGAGTCCGCCCGTCGAGATATTCGTAGGCGAGCCCTGACGAATCGAGCCGTGTCCGCAGCAGGCCCAGCATCGTCGTGAACTGCGAGAACACGAGCACCTTGCGGCCGTCCTCGACCAGCTCCTCGAGGCGCGGCAGCAGCACGTCGAGTTTGGCCGACGCCTGATGCGCGTGGGCCGGATTGACCAGGCCGGGATGGCAGGCGGCCTGGCGCAGGCGAAGCAGCGCCTCGAGCACCTGCAGCTTCGACCGGCCCGGACCCTCGGTGTCGACCTGCCCAAGCAGCAGTGCCCGATAGTGGTCGCGCAACTGGTCGTACAGGGCCCGCTGCGCCGGCTCGAGATCGACGAACAGCGTCTGCTCGCTTCGCTCCGGCAGGTCCGCCGCAACCTGCTCCTTCGTGCGCCGCAGGATGAATGGCTTGACGCCACGCGCCACGAGCGTGAGCGCG
>DATJTM010000179.1:0-7239 GCA_035503395.1 Luteitalea sp. | reverse complement strand
GTGCGTCGATGAAGGAGATCTTCTTCGAGGTCGATCGGCTGCGGAAGGAAGCGCCGGGCGGTGAGGAGCTCGACGGCATCAAGAACTATCTCGCCGGTGTGTTCGTGCTCCAGAACTCGTCGCGCGGCGGCATCATCCAGCAGCTCGAGTTCACGCGTCAGCACGGGCTCGGCGCCGACTACCTCCGCACCGTCGTCCAGAAGATCCAGGCGATCACGCCCGAGGACGTGCGTCGCACGGCGGAGCGCTACCTCGATCCGGCGAAGATGACGATGGTGGTGGTGGGCGACAAGGCCACGATCAGCGAACAGGTCGCACCATACGCCGCCGCGAAGTGACCGTTCCCACCAGGACGTAGCCGTCGACCTTCAGGTCGACGGTTCAGCGTCGAGCTGAAGCTCGACGTCTACGATGGGGGATGGTCACCCGCGTGTACGACGATTCGTAGCCGTCCGACTTGTCGGACGGTTCCGGACCTCACCGCGTGAAGACGAGCAGATACTGGTAAGGCAGGAATTGCTCTTCGCGCACGAAGCGGAGTCCGGCCGCCTGCGCGGCTCGCACGACCTGCTGACTGGGCAGGCGCTGGTCCCGGCCGGGGCCGGGGCCGCCGCCATCGGGCCGGTACTCGACGATGCCGAGACGGCCGCCGGGCTTGAGCGCAGTGAGGACGTTGGTCAACAGCGACTGCCGATCCTCGACCTCGTACAGTGTTTCCACCATCAGGGCGGCGTCGAGCTGCGCCTTCGGCAACGACGGATGGTCGGCGGCGCCGAGCACGGTCTCGACGTTGCGCAACCCCTCGCGCTGCACTCGACGCTGGATCGCCTCGATCATCTGCGGCTGGATGTCTTCGGCGTAGACGAGCCCGTTGGGACCGACGCGCTTGGCGAGCCGCACGGTGAACCAGCCGCCACCCGCGCCGAGGTCGGCGACGACCGAGCCATCGCCGATGCCGAGCGCGTCCATGATCTGCTCGGGCCGCTGCCATGCCTCGCGGTCGGGGCCTTCGAGCATGCCGAGTTCATGCGGCTGGAACAGCCGGCCGTGACCCCGCTGGGCCGATGTTTGCGGGGTCGAACTGCCCGGCCGGTTCGGGCGGGGCAGTGGTGACGCCGGAGCCGGGACGTCGCGCGTGGTCGTCGGCGGGTTGGGCAGCGCGCTGAGCGGTCTGACCGTGTCGGCCGGTCCGCCGGGCCGCGGCGCCGGCTGCGAGCGCGGATGCCGCGGCTGCGCGAGGCTCGGCGCTCCGGCCAGCGTCAGCCAGACGGCGCTGCCGATCGCCAGGCACAGACCTGGCAATCGGCGACCGAACCTCGAGGCCATCGAACCGCGGCGCATGGGTGGAGTCTATCGGGAGTCCGGCCGCATCTCGACGACGACCGGATCGGCGAGGCGCGTGGTGACGGCCGTGCCGGCCGGCATCTTCACTTCGTCGCCCTTGGTGGCCAGGACCATGCCGGTACCACCGGCACCGCCGACGGCTGCACCGATGCCGGCGCCCTTGCGGCCGCCGATGATGCCGCCGATCACGGCGCCGGCACCTGCGCCGATGCCGATGTTGCGGGCGTCCTTGGCCTTGCTGCCTTCCGCCTCACGACGCACCGGTTCGGTGGCGATGTCGTAGGTACGGTTGCCCACGGTGAGCGAGTAGAAGCGCACCGTCAGGCCGGCGCGTCCCTTCACCTTGCCGCTCGCCTGCGCGTAGGTCACCCGACCGTCGACGCGCGAGCCCTCGGGAATCACCGTCTCGCCGTCCACGATGACGTCGTTGACGACGCGAGCGGAGACGCGGTCCTCGACGTTGCTCGTGTCGGAGGCGAGCGCCGTCTGCAGCGAGAGCCGCAGGCTGGTGTCACTCGGCACCGAGATCATGCGGACCGGCACCGGTCGTGGCGCGGCCGGGCGTGCCGACGCTTCAGCGACCGGCGCGGCTGGCGTGGCCGAGGCGCGATCGTCGACGGCCGGAGGCGCTGCCGGCGGACGAGCCGCCACGGGTGCCGGTCCAGCCTGGGCGCCCTGCCGGGTCGACGGACGCGGAGCGGCTGACGTCGCGGGTGGCGGCGCGAGGCTGGCGGACGGTGCTGGCGCTGCTGCGGCTGGAGCGACCGGCTCAGTGGTTGGTGCAGGGGCCTCGACTGCCGCTTCCGTCCCCGGCGCTGCCGGGGCGGTTGCGGGGGCGGTCTCCGTCGCGGGGCGGGCCGACTCTTCCTGGCGCGACTGGCACGCCACGCTCACCAACAGCGCGGCTCCTGCCAGGCCAAGTCCAAAGTGTCCCGTTCTCATGTCGTCCGTCCTTTCCGGAGCACGACAAGCCGCGCTCACCCTCAGACTCTGCAAATCAGGTACCGGTCGGGCAGCACGGCACAGCAAACACGGCCGGGTGCCGGATACGGGGTGCCGGCTTCGGTCACGGTCGACCGTCGACCGTCGACTGCCGACTGCCGACGGCCGACTGCCGAGTACGCTCTCCCGAGGCCGCCCGACCAAGTCCGGCCACCTACCTGCGCACGATCAACAGGCGTATTTCCGACATGTCCTCGATCGCGTAGCGAGGGCCCTCCCGGCCGAGGCCGGAATCCTTCACACCTCCGTAGGGCATGTGGTCGATGCGATAGGTCGGCACGTCGTTGACCAGCACGCCGCCGACTTCCAGGCGGTCGAACGCGCGCAGCGCACCCTCCAGCGATGGCGTGAACACGCCGGCCTGCAGGCCGAACGCGGAGGCATTGACCGCCTCGATCGCGGCATCAAGGCTGGCGACGCGTTCGAGAATGACGATGGGCGCGAAGGCTTCCTCGGCACAGATCTTGGCGTCGGCGGGGACGTTGGTCAGCACCGTTGGCGGAAAGACGCGGTTCGAGGTCCGCGTGCCGCCGCGCAGCACCGTGGCGCCGGCGGCCACCGCCTCGGCCGTCCAGGTCTCGATGCGCTCGACGTCGCCCTCGGTGATGAGCGGGCCCACCGCCGTCCGCTCGTCGGCGGGGTCGCCGGTCGCCAGCTCGTCCACTCTCTCCAGGAATGCGTCGCGGAAGGCGTCCCACTGCCGGTCGTGGACGTACACACGCTGAACGGAGATGCAACTTTGACCGGCATACGAGAAGCCGCCGGTCGCGGTCCGCTCGGCGGCCACCGCCACGTCGGCGCCCTCGTCGACGATCACCGCGGCGTTGCCGCCAAGTTCGAGCACGACCTTCTTGCGCCCGGCCTTCGCCTTCATCGCCCAGCCAACCTCAGCCGACCCAGTGAAGGTCAACAGCCGGAATCGATCGTCGCGGACGAGCAGATCGCCCGTCTCCCGGCTCATCGGCAGCACGCTCAGCGCGCCCTCGGGCAGACCGGCATCCCGCATCAACGCCGCCAGCGCCAGCGCCGACAGGGGCGTCCGCGTCGCGGGCTTCAGCACCAGCGGGTTGCCGGCGGCCAGCGCGGGGGCCAGCTTGTGGGCAACGAGATTGAGTGGGAAGTTGAACGGGGAGATTGCGGCGATCGGACCAATCGGCACGCGCCGCGTGAGGGCGACACGCCCCTCGCCGTGGGGCGCAAGGTCCATCGGCAGCACCTCGCCGCCGCCGGCCAGCCGTCGGGCCTCCTCGGCCGCGACTTCGAACGTCATCGCCGCCCTGTCGACCTCGGTGCGCGCGTCGCGCAGTGGCTTGCCGGCCTCGGCGACGATGCGTCGCGCGAACTCGTCGCGTCGTTCGGCCAGCGCCTGACTGACCTTCCTGAGAATCCGCGCGCGCTCGTGGACCGGCAGCGCCGCGACGACCGGCGCCGCCGCCACGCAGGCCTGGGCCGCTTCTTCGTACTCGGTCGAGCCGGCAACGGAGACCCTGGCGACCAGTGTGCCGTCATACGGATTGCGGACCTCCGCCGTCTCGGCGGAGTGACGGTCGTGGCCGGCGAGGAAGAGGGGACGAACGACCTCGGTCATGGCTCTTGGACGCGTCCGGCGCGTCGGCCGGCCTGCCCGCGCGGGCGGTTGCCGGTGTGTTCAGGCGGTCGCTATACTGCCATGAGGGACCGCTGGCGTACGGCCAGGCGTGTTTCCGCGCTTTCGAGGAGTCTGCATTCCCATGATCAACGTCACCGAGGTTGCGGCAGAGAAGATTGGCGAGCTGCTCGCCGAGGAAGGCAAGCCGTCGGCCGGGCTGCGCGTGTTCGTGCAGGGCGGCGGGTGCTCGGGCTTCCAGTACGGCCTGATGATCGAAGAGGCCGAGCCTACGGCCGACGTCGATCGGATCGTCGAATCCAACGGCGTGCGCCTGTTCGTCGATCCGATCAGCGTGCGCTACCTGAAGGGCGCCGAGGTCGACTTCGTGGACAACCTGTCGGGCGGCGGGTTCACCATCAAGAACCCCAACGCCAAGTCCACGTGCGGTTGCGGGTCGTCGTTCTCGGTCTAGCCCTCGTCGGGGGATGGGCGTCATACCCGCCCGTCCCCGCGCCCTCTTCCCTCATCGTCCCGGGGCGCCACCATGCAGCCTGACAAATCCCCATCCGCCTTCGTCGAGAGCCTGCGCCCGGCCGGGAGCAAGCGCTCGAGCAAGCGCGATCGCATCGTCGACGTCTTCCTGGGCCAGGACGGCCACCTGACCGCCGACGACCTCGTCGACCTGATTCGCAAGGAAGACCAGCGGATCAGTCGTGCGACCGTCTACCGCACGCTCGCGTGGATGGAAGCGGCGGGGATCGCCCGCAAGGTCGACTTCGGTGAGGGACGGTTCCGGTTCGAGCACTCGTACCGGCACCCGCGGCACTTTCACCTGATCTGCAAGCAGTGCAATCGTTCGATGGAGTTCCTCAGCTCCGACATCGAGCAGCTGATCGAAGAGATCGCCGAGGTCCGCAAGTTCCGCGTCGGGCAGTCCGTGGTGCAGTTGTACGGCACCTGCGAGGCGTGCGTCGCCGGCCTGCCGTCGGAGCCGATTCCGGTCTCGACCGAAGCACTCTTCGCGCGCGACGCGCTGCGCATCGCCATCGCCACCGAGCGATCGGGCCGCGAGTTCTACCTGCGGGCATCGTCGATCACCAAGGACGCGCGCGCCCGCTCGATCTTCGAGCGCCTGTCGTCGGACGAGGACGATCACCTCGAGCGGCTCGAGAAACGCTACGCGCAATTGCTCGAGGAGCATCCCGACCTCGAGAGCCAGCCGCAGTTCCTCTTCTTCAAGGGCGCGTCGAGCGGCCTGTTCTCGGCCGGCGTGGCGGAGCTGCGCGGCGTGACGAGCGACAAGGACGCCCTGATGATCGGCATCAAGTGCGAACGGGGCTCGCACCGCTTCTTCAAGCGGTACGGCGAGAAGTTCGAGGACTCCGAAGGCAAGCGGATCTTCCTCGAGTTCGCCGACGAGGAACGCGATCACCTCGAACTGCTGATTCGCGAGTACCGCATCCTGACGCGGAAGGACAAGGGCAAGGCCGAGGCGCGCGGGTGAGTGCAGACGCGCCGGTGGTGCGCTGCACGGGCGTCGTCAAGGACTACCGCGGCATCCGTCCGCTGCGTATGCGCGAGCTGACACTGGCGACGGGTGACCGCGCGGTGCTCGGCGGCTTCGACGTCATCGGGGCCGAGATCGTCACCAATCTGCTGAACGGGGCCACCCTGCCCGACGAAGGCGTGGTCGAGGTCTTCGGTGAAGTCACCGCCGACATCGTCGACGGCGATGCCTGGCTCGCCGCACTGGATCGCTTCGGCATCGTGACGGCCCGTGCCGTGCTGCTCGAGCGGATGACCGTCCGCCAGAACGTCGCGCTGCCGCTGACCATCGAGATCGATCCGGTGGCCGACGCGATGGTGCCGCAGGTCGATGCGCTGGCCGTCGAGGCCGGCATCGACCCGGAGTGGCTCGAACGTCCGGCCCACGAGGCGCCAGTCCCGGTGCGCATGCGCATCCACCTGGCGCGCGCGCTGGCCGTGTCGCCGCGGTTGTTGCTGCTCGAACACCCGACCGCCGCGCTCGAGGCCGCCGATCGGCCGGCCTTCGCCGACGATGTCGCGCGCGTCGTCGGTCAACGCGGCCTCACGGTGCTGGCCTGCAGTCAGGATCGCGATTTCGCCAGGCGCCTCGGCGCGAAGTACCTGCAGCTGCATCCAGGCACTGGTGCGCTCACACCGGTCACGCTTTCGTGACGCATCATCGTCAAACGACGAACGACGAACGACGAACGACGGATCGGCACGGCAACACATGATGCCTCCGCTCCTGGATGCGATTCAGTCGCCTGCCGACTGGCCGACTGCCAACTACCTGACTGCCCAGTGCTGACGGCCGTACTTCTGACTTGTAACTTCTGACTTAAGACTTTTCTCGTGAAGAAGAAGACCCTGCTGCTGTTCGACATCGATGGCACGTTGATCATGACCGGCGGTGCCGGCTTTCGTGCGATGAAGCGCGCCGTCTCGCAGGTGCTCGACGACGACCGTGCGCTCGACGGCATCTCGGTGGCGGGCCGGACCGACAGCATCATCCTGCGTGATGCGCTGGCCGCGCTCGGCGGGCCGCCGCTGACCACGGAGCTGCGCGATCGCATCCGCGACGTCTACTGCGAGGTGCTGCGCGCGGAGATCGATGCGGTCGGCGGCGGGCCTGGCGTGTTGCCCGGCGTGCGGGAACTGCTGGCGCGCCTGGCCGACGACCCGGCGTATCACGTGGCGCTCCTGACGGGAAACTTCTCGCAGTCGGCGCAGATCAAGCTCGGTTACTTCGACCTCTGGCGGCACTTCACCTGGGGGGCGTACGGTGAGGACGCGGTCGAGCGCAACGATCTGCTCCCCGTCGCGCTCGAGCGCTACACGGCGCGGACCGGTGAATCGATCCTCCCGGCCGATACCGTGATCATTGGCGACACCCCGAACGACATCGAGGTGGCGCTCGCGGGTGGGGCGCGTTCGGTCGGCGTGACGACCGGGCACTACGATCGGGCCGCCCTCGAAGGGGCAGGGGCCGACATCGTGTTCCACGATCTCGGCGACGTCGACGAAGTACTGCGTGTGTTCGCGGGCGGCGGTCTCACCCGCCCGGCCTGAGTCTGCACGGAAGCCAACGGGGCCCGGTGGCCCTCCCGGTCTTCAAAATCGGTGGTGTCCTGCCATGCGGGACGGCTGGGTTCGACTCCCAGGGGCTTCCGCCATTCGACTCACCGTAGGGTTCACCTTCGGCGAACCCCACGGTTCGCTCATGGCTGCGCCACCCCGTGACGCTGGGCGGGGCGAGGACTCTTGTCGCCGCCACTCGC
>DATJTM010000178.1:0-7868 GCA_035503395.1 Luteitalea sp. | reverse complement strand
CCATCAGTCCGTAGCGCAGCACGGCGGCGGCAAAGGCCAGTGGGATCACCGAGTAGGCGATCCACGTCGACGCTTCGAAGACCGGGTAGAGCCATGCCGGCGGCGCGCTGCTCGTGAAGGGAAGGATCAACGACGCGATCGACAGGAGCACGACGATGCCGAGGGCCCACGTGATGCTCAGGAGCGGCCACCGAATCTGTCGGCGTTCGTCGTCGGAACTGAGTCGCCACGAGCGCCACATCGCGATGCCGGACGCGACCGGATAGCCGACGCCGATGCAGAGGCTGAAGAGCGCAACGGCCACCACCATCAGCAATCCGCCGAGCAGGCCGGCGGTGGCTCGCGAATACGACTGCACCACGGCAAGCGCGCCGAGCACCGCCGCGGTGAACAGGAGTGCGGCCACCGACACCGGTCGGAGGGGGCGGTCCATCCACTGCGGTGCGGCAGTGCGCGGTCGCCTGGACCAGAGCGACCACGCCGCCATCGCGCACACGACAGCGATGCCGGCAGTCGCCCATGAACCCGCGGATCGCGGCAGGTGACGCGTGAGCAACAGCACGCACACGGGCGAAGCCACCCAGGCGACGGCGGCTGGAATCAGGTAGGTCCAGCGCAGCAGGCGCGCCAACGTCTCGGGAGCGAGCCGCGGCTTCGGGAAGAGCGCCAGGAAATGCAGGAGCGTCGGGCTGACGATCAGGGCACACACGTAGGTCAGCAGGACGCCCATGGCGTTGACGCGCATGTACGCGTCGGGCATCGGGATGACGCTCTCCGGGGGGCGCCCGGCGCCGGGCACCGCGAAGTTCAACATCGACAGGCCGAACGTGTTCGAGAACAGCATGAACAGCAGCGCGCGTGGGTCGTGCGGCCGCCACTTGTAGACCACGGCGGGGATGCCGAGGAACAGCGCGAACACGAGCACGACGCGCACGGTCACGCCGACCCATTGCCGTCGCTCGTGCAGCAGCGGCGCGACCGTGAGCGTTCGCGTGTGCCGGTGGCCGTCGCGCTCGATCTCGTACGTCACCCGCTCGCCCGGCAACAGCTGGTCGTGGCGGCCGACCAGTGCCCGGACGTCGTCGGCGCGGATGCCGTCGATGGTGTGGACGCGGTCACCCGGCCGCAACCCCGCCCTTGCGGCTGGCCCGCCCTGGCGGATGACACCGACGGATACGGCGCCATCCGGACCGGGCCGCGCGAAAACGGAGGCCCCGAGCCGATGGGTCTGCAGCCCAAGCCACGGCTGCGTGCGCGCACGCAGCAGCGACACCACGAGGTGCAGGCCGACGACCATCAGCCCGAGCAGCACGAGTGTGCCGAGGAGCCGGCGGTGCCGAAGGAGTGCGGACGTGACCGCGTCGTGGGTCGGCTCGGCCGGCGTCGCGACCGGGGCGGTCATGGCGGAATTGTACGTGGACGTCAGTCGGGCGGCGCCGAGGCGTCACCGGCCTACTGCGGCGACCTTGCTCGCCTGACGTTTGCGTCGCGCCTACGCGGCTGACCCGTCGAGCCGGGCGATACACTTCTCGCGCAGTGCTGACCGCTGGTCGCCAGCGCGAATAGCGCCCCTATACTTGACCCGCACGTCATGCCCGCCTCGCCTCGTCGACGCGCCCGCACCTCCAGGTCACGATCGTCGTTCCTCCGGCAGGCCGGACGCGTTGCCGCCGGCATCGCGGCCGCCGGTGTGCTGTCCCTCGCCTATCTCGCCGTCACCGTGCCAGACGTGCGACCGCTGGCCACGCGGCCGCCGGCCGAGACCGCCTTCATGCGCCTGCGCGCCGCGCAAGCGCACGGCGAAGGCCGTCCGGCCAGGCAGGACTACCGCTTCGTGCCATATGGGCAGATCGCGCAGACGCTCAAGCGCGCCGTGCTCGTCGCCGAGGACAGTGGCTTCTGGGACCACGCCGGCATCGAGATGGAGGCCATCCGCGACTCCCTCGAGGTGAGCCTGGCCAAGGGCCACATCGTGCGCGGCGGCTCGACCATCACGCAGCAGCTCGCCAAGAACCTCTACCTGTCGCCCTCGCAGGATCCCTTCCGCAAGTTGCGTGAGTTGATGATTACTCATCGGCTCGAGCGGATGCTCAGCAAGCGGCGCATCCTCGAGCTCTATCTCAACGTGAGCGAGTGGGGCGACTCGACCTGGGGTGCCGAGGCGGCCAGTCGTCACTACTTCCGGAAGCCGGCCGCGCAGCTGGGCGCGGCAGAGGCGGCGCTGCTGGCTGGCGCACTGATCAACCCCAACGTCTACAATCCCGGCCATCCGCCGCCGCGCCTGCGTCGCCGCCAGCAGATCATCCTGAAACGGATGGGCATGCGCGACGCGCCGCAGCCGCCGACCGAGTCGGACGTGTCAGCGGGTGCCGACGCAACGGACGAGCGCCCCACCTCGCCGATCGAAACTCCCGACCCTCCGCCGTCGTCAGACGAACAGGAACCGGTGCCGGAGTCCCCCGCTCCGGACGCGCCGCCCGCGCCACCTGAACCAGTGCCCGCGCCAGCCCAACCAGCACCGGCAGAGGTGCCGAAAAAACCTGTACCGACACCAACTTTGGATGCTTGACCCCGTGCTCGCCGGCGTTGCCTAATGTTCCGGCTCGCCAGACCGATTCGCCTCACAGCGATGTTTCACTTCACCGACGCGCTCTCTCGTCTCATTGCAGACATCACCCTTCGTGTGCCTGCGCTGAGCCACGTGCGCCCGGAGCGCACGCTCGTGTTTGCGCGTCGCGGTCGAAGCGGAGCCGACGGTCCGAACGCGACCTGTCACTGCCTCACGTTGCCGACGAGCGAGCCCGGCTACTACTTCTGGGCCGACGCCACGACCGGGAAGTTGACGCGTCGTACGCCGTGGTTCGTGACGCGCTCGCCAGAGCTGGTGGTCAACGGGACGGCGGTCGATTACATGATTTCGTTCGCGCTGCCGCGATTCTCCGACCAGGTCAGTCGTCGGAAGCTCGAGCGCTATGCCGGCACGGGCTTACCGTCGTGGGTCGTGCGGCTCGACACGGTCGTGCACGAGCTCTACCACATCGCGCCTGATGCCGCGGGCCTCCGTCAGCTCACGCGCGCCGACGGATCGCTCGACCAGCGCGCCCACCCGCCGCAGTTCTTCGACGATGTGCGGGCGTTAGTGATCGACTACCTGGCGACCCAGCCGAGCGACGAGATGCTGGAAGTCGTCCGTCACGACTTCGCGACGCTGCAGCAGCGGCACGCTGGCGTGATCGGCACGACCTTCCGCGACGGCTCGTATCCGCAGCGCTACGTGCACGCGCTGGAGCAGCAGCCCGCCGATCCCGACGTGCTCGTGGTGCCGTTCAAGGACGCGCCTGGGAGAGGCCACTTCACCGAGGCGGACCTCGTGGTGCGCAACTTCAGCCGCGCCCAGCCGCCCGTCGTCCCCGTCCGCGCCGCCTGAGCGAGGCCGACGGAACCGTCCGACGACTTGTCCGCCGTAGCCTCGGCGGAGGCGGAAGTCGGACGGCTACGAATTGATGCCCGGGTCTCTGCGAAAGCGATCGACGCAGGCGTCGAGCTTCAGCTCAACGCGCCGTTCGCCGGTTCACGGAACACGGAACCCGGAACCCGGTTCCCGTAAATCGGTCTCCGGTCCCGTCAGTCTCTGACGTCAGGTCTCGTCCAGCTCGACGTTCCAGTACAGGTAATCGCGCCAGCTGTCGGGCGTGTGTCGCAGGCCGATCGTCAGGCGCACGGCCGGTGCCTTCGACGGTCGCTTGGCCGGGCGAATCAACGCCATACCTGCCTGCTCGGGCGTGCGTCCGCCCTTCCTGCGGTTGCAGTTGACGCAGGCCGACACGATGTTCTCCCAGGTCTTGCGGCCGCCCTGTGCGACGGGGACGACGTGATCGAACGTCAGGTCGCCAGCGGTGAACCGACGCCCGCAGTATTGGCACGTACAGGCGTCACGCGCGTAGATGTTCGCGCGGGAAAAGGGGACATCGTCGATGGCGCGCCTGATCCTGATCCGCCTCAACAGGCGAATCACCGACGGTAACCGGAAGCTCAGCGTGACGGAGCGCACCTCACGTTCGTAGCTGGCAATGACCTCGACCTTGCCCTGGCACCAGAGCGTCAGGGCCTTCTGCCAGTGAACGACTTTCAGGGGCTCCCACGTCGCGTTGAGAAGCAGCGTCTGCTCCATAGGCGGCGTTACTGACCCAATACACGGTACTGCTAAGTAGTCTGGCCGAGCGGCTTTCGCCCTGTCAAGCGTGATGACCCGGTAACGTGCACATGTCTAAAGAGTTACGAGAGCGGGGACGATAGCGGAGGAGATGAAGGACTTCCGCCGCGCCGCCGCCGGACGTGCGTCATGGGGCAGCTGCCTCGTGCTTGGACTGCTGCTCGCCGCCACCGTCGGGTGCGGATCGGGGCATCTCGTGCGGCCAGTGACGCGGCCCGGCACGCACGAGCCACCATCGGCGATCGCGGGCCGGGCGCGCACGCTCACGGGCACGGCCTACCGCAGCGGCGGCACGAGCCCGTCCGGCTTCGACTGCAGTGGCCTGGTGCAGTACCTGTACTCGTACGCGGGCGTTTCGCTGCCCCGCACCGCCGAAGCGCAGTACGGCGTCGGCGAAGACGTCGATGCCGACGCGCTCGTACCCGGCGATCTCGTCTTCTTCCGCATCGACGGACATCGCGTCTCGCACGTCGGCATCGTCACCGGCGACGGCGCGTTCGTGCACGCCCCGAACGAGCGCAGCCGGGTGCGGTTCGATCGGCTCGACAGCCGATACTGGGCTCAGCGCTTCGCCGGCGGTCGACGCATCGTCCGCGACTGAACGCCGCTCCTGTACGATCGCCGGGTGGCTCGAGCTGAAGTCCAGCGGGTTGCACCCCATGCCGTCGTTCCCGGCGGTCGCATCACTCTCAGCGGACACGGCTTCGACGTGCGTCCCGGCGTGCTGCCGACCGTGCATGTCGGCGGCGTTGCCGCACACGTGGTTCGTGCGTCGCCACGCCAGCTCGTCGTCGAGGTTCCCGCAACGGCTCCCGGTGGTCGGCAATCGCTGTCCGTCGAGGGACTCGAGGGCGCGACGGTGTACCTCGACGTCGCCACGACCGTCACCACCGGCGTGCACCAGGTCGACAGCCCCGCCTACGACCGGCAAGGACGGCTTTACGCAACGCTGAGCGGACAACGCGGCGAGCAGACGCCCGTCGCTGTGTTCCGCATCGCCCACGACGGCACGCGTGAGCCGTTCGTGAGCAACCTTGGCAACGCCACGTCGCTGGCGTTCGGACCCGACGAGCGGCTGTACGTGTCGAGCCGGTTCGAGGGAACGGTCTCACGCGTCACCGACGGCGGCGACGCCGAGCGCTTCGCCGAAAGCCTCGGGGTGGCGTTCGGTCTGGCGTTCGATCGTGACGGGCGGCTGTACGTCGGTGATCGATCGGGCAGCATTCATCGCGTGACGCCGGACGGGCACGCGACCGTGTTCGCGACGGTCCCGTCGAGTGTCGCGGCCTTCCATCTGGCAATGTCGCCCGACGACACGCTGGTGGTGGCGGCGCCGACGCTCAACTCGGCCGACGCGCTGTACCGCATCACGCCAGACGGCACGACCAGTCGATGGCTCGACGGCTTCGGCCGTCCACAGGGGCTGGCGTTCGACCCACACGGCACGCTGCACGTCGTCGATGCGCTGGCCAGCGACAGCGGTGTCTACCGCATCGAAGCCGACGGAAGCAGGACGCTGGTCGTCAGCGGCGCCGGCCTGCTCGGCGTCGCCTTCGACCCGACCGACGGCGCGCTCACCGTGTGCACGGCCGAGGCGATTTATCGGATCTAGGCGGCCTTCGTCATTCGGCCGTCGGCCGTCGGGATGGCCACACGACTAATCGCCGTGTGCCGATTCAAGGGCGCCTCAGAGAGGCCCCACTGGCCATGCGTAGCCGACCGACTTGTCGGTCGGTTCCACAAAGCAGAATCGGCGCCGCCATCGTCACGGCGGCCGCGCGGCTGGTGCCGCGCGCCGATTCAAAGGGCGCCTCGGGGAGGCGCCCCTACCGGTCGCGCTTGCGCCGATTGATCCGGTCGACGTTCGACTCGTACGTGATCGGTGACGCGTTACCCGCTGGTGGAAACCCGGGCTGACCGTAAACCGGGTACGCGGTCGAGCGCAGATGCGCCAGCATGTGGTGACCGACGCGGGTCTCCCGCTCGTGTCGCAGCGCGTCGATGTCCACCGTCGCCACGACGATGCGCTCGCCCGGCCCGGGAGACGCCTCGGCCAGCACTCGTCCCTCGAAGTCCACCACCTGGCTGCCGCCCGGCCACGAGTACGGCGGGTAGTGCTGCAGACTCGCCCCCTGATTGGCGGCGACGACATACGCCATGTTCTCGAGGGCACGCGTGCGGTTGACGAGCGTCCACCAGTTCATCGGCTCGGTCGCGCCCCAGGGATCCATGTAGGCCGAGACGCGAATGAGCACCTCGGCGCCGTTGGCGGCCAGCTGACGGATCGCTTCCGGAAACAGCCAGTCGTAGCAGATCGCGCACCCAAGCTTGCCGATCGGCGTATCGGTGACGGGGAACAGCGGCTCGTCGTAGCCCTCGAGGTCGTGCGGACTCGCGTGCACCTCGAACGGAATCCACGGGTTGACCTTGCGGTACTTCGAGAGGATGCCGCCCGGCCCGATCAGGCACGTCGTGTTGAACACGACGCCAGGCCAGCGCGCATCGCGCTCCAGCATCGAACCGCTCTGGATGTAGATGTCGTGCCGTTTCGCACGTTCCACGAGACGGTCGGTGTGGACGTTCGGGACCTCGACCGCGAGATGCTCCAGGAGATCGACGACCCGTGGGTATCTCGGCGCCGCATGCGCGAACTCCGGAAACACCACGAGCCGCACCGGCAGGAACGGAAGACTCCCGATGACGGCCGCGTCGATCATCTGCACGATGCGGTCGGTGTTGGCGCGCATGTCGTCGCGCGTCCGCGGATTCGGCAGGTCGGTCTGGCACGCCGCGACGGCGTACCGCAGGCGCGTCGTGCTCACCGCGGCATCCCTGCCAGGCGCGGCACCTGCCGCCCGACGACACGGGTGTTGTAGCGCGTGAACCAGGCAGGTTCGTCGAGCGTGTGGGCCGGGTTGGGACAACCGGCCCTACCTTCTGGCAAGGAGATGCCGCAGGCGTGGGTCGGGAACGGCCACGCCTGATCCGGACTGGCCGAGTTGATGTCCATCTCCTTGCTGAAGCCGTCGCCGTGCAGCAGGTAGGTTCGCACCTGGCCGGCGGCGAGTGCGGGCAATGCCGCGGCATCGAATGCCAGCGCCACTTCGTCGCCCGGCCGGGACACGACGAACGCGTCGTCGACCGACGACAGCAGCGTCGTGACGTCGCCCTCGCGTGTGTACCGTCCAGGCATCTGCTTCCAGGGCGACTGCGATGACACGCGCGCGTAGTCGAACGCCAGCGGCTCGCCACCGGGCAACGGCTCCGAGAAGCCGCGCCACCGGAGGTCTGCCGACGCCGACGCCAGCCGCGTCACTTGTGATGTGGCGCCGATGCGGGTCGCGACCTCGATCTGATCCCAGTAGATGCGCATCGACGTCGCGATGCGGACTTCTCGGCTCTTCGACAGGAAGCGGTCGGTCAGGTCCACGACGATCGTCTGTGGCCGGCCGACCGGGATGCCGATCTCGGGAATCACGGTCACCCAGTCGCCACGGCTGTCGCGGACCTGCAGTGACGGTGGCGACAGCACGTGACCCGCCTGCGACGCAGCGATGTTGTCGCTCGAGAACGCGTAGTCGGTCCAGCCGGTGAGCAGCAGCACGGCGCCGCTGGCTGGTGTGTCACGACCGAGGTCGATGGTCACCGTGTGCGG
>DATJTM010000177.1:0-6417 GCA_035503395.1 Luteitalea sp. | reverse complement strand
GCGCTGACGGACCGCTCGGAGAGCGGTCCCTACCTCACGTGTCCTGACGTTGCCGCAGGCAGACGGCCGAACGACGAAGGCCGTCCCGACCAGTCGGTTTCGCGAAGCCGTTAAGATGCCTGTATGAGGCTCGGCGACATTCTCGGGCAGGCCCGGCCGCGGGCGCTGCTGCTGCGCGCCATCGGCGCCGCCAGCGTGCCGCAGAGTCTGCTCTTCGACGGCCCCGACGGCGTCGGCAAGCGCAGCACCGCCCTCGCCCTCGCCTCGGCGATCAACTGCCAGACCCCTGACGCCGACGGCGATGCGTGCGGTCGCTGCTCGACCTGCAGCAGGGTTGCCCGCGGACAACATCCCGACGTGACCACGCTGGCGCCGAGCGAGAAGGGCACCATCTCGGTCGACATGGCGCGCGAGGTGATCGCGCAGGCCGCCTACCGGCCCTTCGAAGCCCGTCGCCGCGTGGTCGTGATCGACGATGCGGATCGGCTCCTGGCGGCGGCGCAGAACGCGCTGCTCAAGACGCTCGAGGAGCCACCCCCGTCGTCGATGTTCGTGCTGGTCAGCAGTCGGCCGGACTCCCTGCTCGAGACCGTCCGGTCGCGTTGTCCCCGGGTGCGGTTCGGTCGGCTGACGCCCGTCGACCTCGCGGAAGTGCTCGTGCGCCACGGCGGCGTGAAGCGGGCCGATGCCGCGGGACTCGCGGCGATGGGCGATGGCCGGGTGTCGCGTGCCCTCGCGCAGGACACCGGCGAACTCGTGGAGGCGCGCGACGCCGCGCTGGCGTTGCTGCATGGCCTGGCGCCCAGACCGCCAGCCCCCGTGCGGCTGCGTCTGGCGCAGCAACTCGCCGAGGTCCCGAAGAAGCGCGGCGCCGGCACCGATCGCGACGTGCTGGCCCGTCGGCTCGACGCGCTGTCGCTGCTGGTGCGCGACCTCGGCGCCATCGGTCAGCCCACCGACGGTCCTGCCGCGAGCCGCCTCGCCAATCCGGATCTCGGTGACGACCTCGGGCGCCTGGCTCGCCACTACGACACCGGTCGTGTGCTCGGCGCCTTCAGCGCCGTCGAGCAGGCCCGCCGGTCGCTCGAACGCTATCAGGCAGCCAAGGTCGTGGCCGACTGGCTGGCGTGCGAGGTGTAGCGTGAGCGACTCGCAACCGGTGCTGCGGCCGACGGCGTCGGTGCGCTTCGTGCCCGCCGGCCGCCGCCGTTCGTTCCTGCTGCCCGACCTGCCGCTCGACGGACCGCTGCTGCCCGGCAGCCAGGTGATCATCGAGGACGCCGATGGCCTCGCGGTCGGCACCGTCGTCGGCGAATCCGAGAACGTGGCCAGCCGGCGCGCGGCCACTGCCGACGATCAATCGCGCGTCGTGCGCAAGACGACGGTCGACGATGTGATGCGGCGACTCCATCAACAGGCGAAGGAACTCGAGGCGACGCAGGTCTGCCGCATGAAGATTCGCGAGCGTGGCCTGGAGATGAAGCTGACCCGGGTGGAGCACGCCTTCGACGGGTCGCGGCTCACGTTCTACTACACGGCCGAGCATCGTATCGACTTCCGTGAACTCGTCCGCGACCTCGCCGCCGTGTTCCACATGCGGATCGAGATGCGCCAGATCGGCGTACGCGACGAGGCCCGGCTGCTGGGCGGCTACGGGTCGTGCGGCCGGCCGCTGTGCTGCACGACGTGGCTGACGTCGTTCGAGCCGGTGTCGATCAAGATGGCCAAGCAGCAGGGCCTGAGCCTGAATCCGTCCAAGCTGGCCGGTGTCTGCGGTCGGCTCAAGTGCTGCCTGCGCTACGAACTGCCCAATGCGAAGGGCGAGCGTCATGCCGGCTGTGGACAGGAAGGCAGCTGCGCCGGTGGCTGCAACGGCGACGGCGCCTGCGGCCAGGATGGCTGTTCCTGTGGGAAGTAAGGCGATGGTGACCAATCGAGCCGGCGTGCGACTGCCGCGGGTCGCGATCACGGTGGGCGACCCGGCCGGCATCGGCCCCGAGATCGCCGTCGTGGCGGCGCAGAGCCGTGAGGTACGCGCCGTGTGCGAGCCGGTCCTGTACGGGCCACACACGGCGGAGGCGCTGGCCGCCTTCCGCGCCGGTGAGATCAGCGCCGCCGCTGGACAGGCGTCCTACGACGCGGTCGTCGCCGCGGTGACGGACGCGCAGGCCGGGGCGGTCGACGCCATGGCGACCGGGCCCGTCCACAAGGAGGCGTTCGCCGCATGCGGCCTGCCCTGGAAAGGACACACCGACCTGCTCGGGCACCTGACCGGCAGCCCGCAGGTGGCGATGATGTTCCACTCCGAGCCGTTGCGCGTGGTGCTCGCCACCGTCCACGTGCCGCTGGCGGACGTACCCCGCCTGCTCACGCGCGATCTGGTCGAAGAGATCGTCACGCTGACGGCGCGCAGCCTGCCGCACTTCGGCTACAACGCACCTCGCATCGGCCTGGCCGGGCTCAATCCGCACGCCGGCGAACACGGCCTGATGGGACACGAAGACGATGACGTGCTGGTGCCGGCGGTCGAGGCGTGCCGGGCGCGTGGCATCGACGTCCAGGGCCCCTTCCCCGGTGACACGGTGTTCCTGAAGGCCACCCGCGGCGCCTTCGACGTGGTCGTGGCCTGTTACCATGACCAGGGGCTCATCCCGGTCAAGTTGCTGGCGTTCGGACAGTCGGTGAACGTCACGCTCGGCCTGCCGATCATCCGCACGTCGGTCGACCACGGCACCGCGTTCGACATCGCCCGGCAGGGCACCGCCGACGCGTCGAGCATGGTGAGCGCCATCACCCTGGCGGCCCGACTGGCCGTCGCCCGCGGCATCGTCTCGTAAGCACCGCCGCACATTCGCATGGCCACGCACCCGACCTCATCGCCAAAGACCCCTTCCAAGCCGGCCGAGAAGACGCCGCGGCTGTTGGCCGACAACCGCAAGGCCGGCTTCGACTTCGAGTACCTCGAGCAGTTCGAGGCGGGTGTCGTGCTGCTCGGCACCGAGGTCAAGGCGATCCGGGAAGGGCAGGTCAACCTCCGCGACAGCTACGCACGGGTCGAGAAAACCGAGGTGTGGGTCTACAACATCCACATCAGCCCGTACAGCCATCGCGGCTACGCCGAACACGAGGCGCTGCGCCGGCGCAAGCTGCTGCTCAATCGAGCCGAGATCCGCAAGTTGATCGGGCGGACGGTCGAGAAGGGGCTGACACTCGTCCCGACCCGCATGTACCTCAAGAACGGGCGCGTCAAGATCAACCTCGCGCTCGCCCGCGGCAAGAAGGCGCACGACAAGCGCGACACCATCAAGAAGCGCGAGACCGACCGCGAGACCCGTGCGGCGGTGAAGTCGCGCGTCGAGCGGCGCTAGGCGCGCGCAATTTCAGAAGTTCAGGAATTTCACAATTTCATCAGCAACGCCAACCTTCGAGGCGTCGAGGTGGTGATGAAATTCTGGAATCGAGCAATTCTGAAATTACCCGCGTCGTGCCTTCTCCAGCACGGCCTCGTACGCCGGCAGCACCTGCTCCCACGTGAACGCCTCGGCGTGTCGCGCGTAGCTCGCGGCGCGCATCCGATCGAGCTGTGCCTCGTCGTCCAGGAGACGCGTGAGCCGATCGGCGCACGACGGCACGTCGCGGAAGTACGCGGCCTCCGGACCGGCCACCCAGCGATTGAAGGGGTTGTCGTGCGCCAGCACCGGCGAGCCGGCGCCGAGTGCCTCGACGAGCGACGGGTTGGTGCCGCCGACCGTGTGTCCGTGCAGGTAGAGCCGCGCATGATGGCGCAAGGCCTCGACCTGCGCCGTGTCGTACAACGCCCCCGGGAAGATCACGTTCGGGCCAGCGGCCTGGCGCACGGCATCGTGGTACGGATGGCCGGCGTCGTACCGACCGAGCACGACGAGCGGATGGCGCCGCGGCGCGGCACCCCACGCGCGCACGATCTCGAGGATGAGGTTTTCGGGCTCCGGCCGCGCGATCACGAGGCCATAGCCGCGCCCGGTGAGTCCCATTGCCTCGATCGGCCCCGTCGATGCCGACGACACGTGCGCCGCACCGTACGGCACCATCGTCGTTCGCGCCCCCCAGCCGCGCCCGGCGAGCATTTTCGCGATCTCGGGGTGATCCGCGATCAGCTGATGCGCGCCCAGTCCGGCCAGCCAGCTGTTGGCGTAGAACCAGCCCCGCACCGGCGCCGACCACTTGCCGCGCTTCCACTCGATGCCGTCCATGTTCACCACGTGCCGCCGCCCGCGCAGCAGGTGCCACGGGAAGAAGACGGCCGTGTTGAAGCCGAGCGTGAGGATCAGGTCGTCGTGGCCGGCGGCATGACGCGTCGTCCAGGCATCGAACCAGATGCTGCCTCGCGCGCCGTCCCACGGCGTGGGCACATGTTCGAGCGTCACGCCCCGCCAGGTGCTCGACTCGCGCCGTGCCGTCGCCGGCTCCTGGCAGTAGACGGTCACGCGCCAGCCGCGTTCGACGAGCCACGGCGCCAAATGCTCCGCGCACGCCTCGAAGCCCCCGTGCCGGTTGGGGATGCCGCGCGATCCGAGGATGCGAAGGCCGCGCGTCGTCATCCGCGCGTGGCCTTCGTGGCAACCAGCACCATGTCCGACAGGGTGGTGTCGTACCGCCCTGCGGTCAGCACGCGGCTGACGATGCCGGCGCTCGACAAGGCCAGGTCGGCGGCGCGATGGCGTCGCCGCAGGTGTTGCGGGACCGGACCTTCGTACAGCCACACGTGGTCGATCGTGAGGCCCTGACCTGCCGCCAGTCGCGGCAGGAACGATGGGCGCAGGGCGAAACTGAAGGCGGTTGGAAACTGATCGGATGCGTCAGTGCCGGCTGACGCGTCACCGAGGACGCGCCGGTACACCCAGACGTGGAACCACCACGGCGTCAGCCTGGTGACGAGCCCCTTCAGCGAGGTGACGTTGGGCAGCGCGAGCACCGCCAGACCGCCGGGTTTCAGCACGCGCGCGATCTCGGCCAGCGCCCGCTCGGGGTGCGCGAGATGCTCGAGCACGTCCCAGCAGACGACGAGATCGAAGGAGGCCGCAGCCACGGGCAGCGCCGTGACGTCACCCTGCGCCAGCGCCGCCGTCTCCTCGTGTCGCTGCAGCTGGCTGCGCAGGATGTCGATGCCGACCACGCGGGAGCCGGCCGGATAGGTGATGTGGGATCGGGCGCCGCAGCCGGCTTCGAGGACCCGTACCGACGTTGTCGTGGCCAGGGTGCGCGCGACGACGGCCTCGGCCGACGCCCGCGGGTCGACGGCAGGCACTCAGCGGGCGCCGCGGCCCAGCAGGACGGCCGGAATGGTCCGCAGCGCGATCTTCACGTCGAGCCACAGCGACCAGTTGTCGATGTACTCGAGGTCCAGCCGCATCCACTCGTCGAAAGTGAGCTCGTTGCGGCCGCTGACCTGCCACAGGCAGGTCAGCCCCGGCTTCATGCTCAGGCGCCGGCGCTGCCACGGCTCGTACTGCTCGACTTCCTCGACGACCGACGGGCGCGGACCGACGAAGCTCATGTCGCCGCGCAGGATGTTCCACAACTGCGGCAGTTCGTCGAGGCTGGTGCGTCGCAGCAGACCGCCGAACCGGAACACGCGCGGATCATTGGTCATCTTGAACGCCGGACCGTCCATCTCGTTGAACGGCTCGAGCAGCGGCTTCAATCGTTCGGCGTCGGTCCGCATCGTGCGGAACTTCAGGAACGTGAAGCGACGGCCATGCAGGCCGCACCGCAGCTGCCGGAACAGCACGGGTCCGGGTGACGTCAGCTTGATGCCGATGGCGATCGCCAGCAGCAACGGGCTGAGCAGCAGGAGGAACACGGTCGCGAGCAGCACGTCGGCCACGCGACGCACGGCCAGCCGCACCTCGTTGCCCTGCGTCGCCGAGAACGTGAGCAGCGGCAGGTCCTCCCCCAGTTGATCGAAGCTGAGACGCGAGATCGAGCGCGGCAGGAAGTTCATCGCGAGCCGGACGACCGTACCCTGTTCCTCCAACTGCGCGATCGCGTCGGCGATGTGGTGCAGGTCGTTCAACTGCCCGGTGGCCGGGGCGATCAGCACCTCGGCGACGTGGTGCTCCTGCACCAGGCGGAACAGATCGGCATACGAGCCCATCACCGGGAAGGCCGACGCGCCGTGATCCTGCCAGCGGCCATCGGTGACCACGCCGGTGATCTCGAGGCCCCAGTCGCGATGGGCATTGACCATCGCCGCCGCCTCCGCGGCTTCCTTCTCGCCACCAGCCACCAGCACGCGTCGCGGTTCGCCGCCCGGGAGCAGCATCGCCCGCACGATCCGCCGTACGCCGACGACGGCCGCGAAGTCGAGGAGCAGGAACGTGATGATGACGGGTCGGCTGATGAAGTTGAGGCGGGCCGAGAAGATGAAGGCGATCA
>DATJTM010000176.1:0-17511 GCA_035503395.1 Luteitalea sp. | reverse complement strand
GGGCGACGGTGTGGCCGTCTCGACATGGACGACCCGCACCTGTCGTGCCTGGACGGCGCGCAGCGTCTCGACGAGCGCCGGGATGTCGAAGACGTCACGCAGGCATTCGCGGTACGTCTCGAGCAGAATCGGGAACGAGCCGAAGCGCGAGGCGACGCCGAGCAGGTCCTGCGCGCGCTTGCGCTGCTGCCAGAGCGGCGCGCGGCGGCCCGGCCGACGACGCGGCAGGAGTAATGCGCGGCCGGCGCACTCCCGGAAGCGAGCCGCGAACAGTGAGGTCGAGCCCAGCTGACGCAGGACGAGACTCTCGAGTTCGTCCGGATCGGGAATCAGCCACTGCGGATCGGGCGGTTCGTCGACGTCCGGAAACCGCACCACGAATCCATCGTCGGCCCACATCGTCTCGACGTCGATGCCGAGTTGCTCGCGGATGCGTCCCATCGCGGCCATCGCCCACGGCGCGAGCACCTGGCCGCCGAGAGGCGAGAGCAGGCACAGCCGCCAGTCGCCGAGTTCGTCACGCACCCGCTCGACGATGATCGTGCGGTCGTCGGGGACGGCACCGGTGGCTTCGTCCTGTTCCTCGAGGTACTGCACCAGGTTGGTGGCAGCGAGGGCGTCGAGATCGTGGTCGCGTTCGAGTCGCGCTCGGGCGGCGTCGGGGTCGTCGCGACGCAGCTGACGCACGAGCGCGCCGATTTCGCGGCCGAACTCCAGGGGGCGGCCGGGGCCATCGCCGCGCCAGAACGGCATCTTGCCCGGTTGCCCCGGAGCGGGCGAGACGAGCACGCGATCGTGCGAGATGTCCTCGATGCGCCAGGTCGAGGCGCCGAGCAGGAACGTCTCGCCGACCGAACTCTCGAACACCATCTCCTCGTCGAGCTCGCCGACCCGAGCCGTGCCCGTCGCCGCGCCGGCGAGGAACACGCCGTACAGCCCGCGGTCGGGGATGGTGCCGGCGTTGGCGATGGCGACGCGCTTGGCGCCCTCGCGCGTGCTGAGGATGTTGGCGACGCGGTCCCACGTGAGGCGCGCGCGCAGTTCGGCGAACTCGTCGGACGGATAGCGCCCCGACAGCATGTCGAGCACGCCCTCGAAGATCGGTCGCGCCAGTGCGGCGAACGGCGCTGCCTGGCGGACGCGCGCGAACAGCGCATCGACCGTCCAGTCGTCCATCGCCACCATCGCCACGACCTGCTGTGCGAGCACGTCGAGCGGGTTGCGCGGCATGTGCGTGGCTTCGACGCGGCCCTCGCGCATCGCGCGGACCGCCGCCGCGCAGGCCAGCAAATCACCGCGATACTTCGGGAAGATCAGCCCTTCGCTGGTTGCGCCGACCTGGTGCCCGGCCCGGCCGATGCGCTGCAGGCCGCTCGCGACCGACGGCGGTGCCTCGATCTGCACGACCAGATCGACGGCGCCCATGTCGATGCCGAGTTCCAGCGACGACGTGCAGGCGAGTCCGCGCAGACGCCCGGCCTTCAGCGCATCTTCGATCTCGACGCGTTGCTCGCGGGCCAGCGATCCGTGATGAGCGCGTACCAGCGTCTCGCCAGCGAGTTCGTTGATCGCCGCGGCCAGACGCTCGGCGAGCCGGCGGCTGTTCACGAACAGCAGCGTCGAGGTGTGCGCCTGGATGACTTCCAGCAGCCGCGGATGAATCGCGGCCCAGATCGACGGCGCTTGTGGACCTGACGATGCGGGCCCGCTGGTAATCGCCTCGATCTGCGTGAGGCGGGCCATGTCCTCGACCGGTACCTCGATGCGCAGGGCGAGCTGGCGCTTGCGCCCGGCATCGACGATGGCGACGGGGCGGTACGTGGCGTCTGTGTCCGCCGCGAACTGATCGTGGACCTCGGCAACGATTTCCTCTTCGGTCGTGACGTCAGCGTCGCCTCCCGCGGGTCGTGCGCCGGCGGCATCGGCCCGTGCGTCGACGACTGTCGCGCTCTCGTCGCGGGGCTGGGCGCCGCCAAGGAAGCGCGCCACTTCGTCGAGCGGCCGCTGGGTGGCCGACAGGCCGATCCGCTGCACCGGCTGACGAACGATCTCTTCGAGACGCTCCAGCGACAGCGCCAGGTGGGCGCCGCGCTTGGTCGCGACCATCGCGTGGATCTCGTCGACGATCACCGTGTGGACGCTGCGCAACTGCTCCCGGGCGTTCGACGTGAGCAGCAGGAACAGCGATTCCGGCGTCGTGATCAGGATGTCGGCCGGGTGGCGCTGAAACCGCGCACGCTCGGCGGCCGGCGTGTCGCCCGTCCGGATGCCGACCTCGGGGACGTGATGGGCGATGCCCTGCTCCCGCGCCAGGCGGCTGATGCCGGCCAGCGGGGCGCGCAGGTTGCGTTCGACGTCCACCGCCAGCGCCTTGAGGGGCGACAGGTACAGCACCCGGCAGCGTTCCTTCGGGTCGGGCGGCGGCTCGAACATCAGCCGGTTGATGCACCACATGAAGCCCGTGAGGGTCTTGCCGCTGCCGGTGGGGGCGAGCAACAGGGTGCTGTCGCCGCGTGCAATCGCCGGCCAGCCCTGCGCCTGGGGTGGGGTCGGGGCGGGGAACGAGGCCGCGAACCACTGCGCGACGATGGGGTGGAACAAATCGAGTGCAGAGGCCATCGTTACCGGTTTTTGCCCTTTTTCTTTTATCCTCTCATGTTGACCACGCGCCGGTCGGGGCGCTGGTAGGAGGATGGACCTGAATGAGTGACGCTGGTGAAGGGCTTGTCGATGCAGAAGCCCGACTGCAGGAACAGCTGGACGCGCGTGAGCACGAGAAGCGGCGCCGGGGGCTGGCGGCTGGTGTAGACCCCGAGAAGCTGCGGGCGCGTGAATCGCTGCGCCTGGCGCGGGCAGAGTTGACGCGGCAGCTCGAGAACACGACGCACCCGGTCCGCAAGCAGCAGATCGAAGCCGCCGTGGCCGAGCTCGATCGCCGCCTCGCGGCCATCTAGCACCTGGTACCGATGGCCCTGCTCCGCAGTGCCGCGGCGGTCGCCGTCCATGCCTACACGGCGTCGGGCGCGCTGCTTGCCTGGCTCGCACTGCGGAGCGCGTGGGACCACGATCCCCGCGCGGCCCTGCTGTGGCTGTGCGTTGCGGTCTTCGTCGACGCCACCGACGGGTTTGCCGCCCGTGCGTTCGACGTGCGTCGTCACGCCGCCTGGATTGACGGCGCGCGTCTCGACGACATCGTCGACTTCCTCACGTTCGTCTTCATTCCGCTGGCCATCCTCTGGGAGCAGCAACTGCTCGGCGGATGGTCGGGGCTGGTGGCCGTCGCCGCCGTACTGATTGCCAGCGCCCTCGGCTTCTCGAACCTGCACGCCAAGACGCTCGACCACTTCTTCACGGGGTGGCCGTCGTACTGGAACCTCATCGCCGTGTATGCGTTGGCGTGGCGCTGGTCGCCGGCGACGACGACGGTCGTCCTGATCGTGCTGGCGGTGCTGGTCTTCGTTCCGCTGAAGTACGTCTACCCGTCGCGCACCGAGACATTGATGGTGCCGACGCTGGTGCTCGGCGCAATCTGGGCAGTGCAGATGATCCTGACGATCGTCTGGTTGCCCGACGTGCCGACGTGGCTGCTGTGGAGCGGGTTGATCTATCCGCTGTACTACTTCGGCCTGTCGATCGCCCTGAGCTTCGAACGCGATCCGGTGTGACGACTGGCGAAGGCCGACGGCCGAATGACGAAGGCCGGCTGTTCTGATGTGCGGCTACGGTGCCCCTAACCACGCCTTGCGGGCGGCCAGCTGCTTCGAGGTCGCGGACACGCGCGGTTGCAGGCGCCACGCGTTGCCGGGTTCCTGGCCGAAGGTGACGTGCAGTCGCGTCAATCGATCGCGACGCGAGACGAGCAGCGTGGCCGTGGTGGTCGGCGGGTACTGCTCCAGCCGCTTCTCCCACTGGTCGACGCGCACGCGGTACTCGTCGATGGCGATGATCTCGTCGTCCACATTGAGGCCAGCCGTCCAGCCCGGACCGTCGCGTCGCACCTGGCTCACGACGAGGCGACCGCCGTCGGTCTTGACGGTCACGCCGACCCAGCCGCGCGTCGCCAGACTCGCGGCCGGGACGAACGACAGACCGTACGCGTCGAGCAGCGGTGTGTAGTCGAGCGGCTCCGTCGTGTCGAGTGCCTGCACGAGGACGTCACTCAGGTCCTCGCCGGCGACCTCACTCACCGCATCGCGCAGCTGCGCATCGGAGAAGCCGACCTCGCCTGCGTACCGCTCGTAGGCCAGCCGCATGACGTCGTCCAGTGAGCGCTCGCCGTCGGTCGCAATACGGATTCGCGCATCGAGGAGCGCGGCGACCACGGCCCCCTTCGTGTAGTAGCTGATGCTCGTATTGGGCGAGTTCTCATCAGGCCGGTAGAACTTGATCCACGTGTCACGCGAGGCCTGCGTCAAGGGCTGGACGAACCGGCCGGGTGTGGTTTCCACGGCCTTGATCTCCTCGGAGAGCAGGCTCAGGTACTCGCGCTCATCTGCCAGTCCGGCACGGGCCAGCAGGAGATCGCCGTAGTACGTGGTGAAACCCTCGGTGACCCAGAGACTGGGCGTGTAGTTCTCGGCTTCGTAGTCGAACGGCCCCAGTGCGACCGGCCGCAAGCGCTTGGCGTTCCACACATGAAAGAACTCGTGGCTCACGAGGCCGAGCCAGCCCAGATACGCGTCGCGGGAGCCCATCGCCCAGCAGCTCGTCATCAGCACGGTGGAGTTGGCGTGCTCCAGGCCACCACCGGTCTCCGTGAACATGTTCACGAACACGTACCTGTCGTACGGCAACCCGCCCCACATCGTCGACTGCGTCTCGACGATGCGGGCGACGTCGCCGGCTGCACGAGCGCCATTCCATGACCCGCCCTCGTCGACGTCAACGAGGAGATGCGACTTGCCGTCGTGCAGGAAGTCGTGGATGCGCAGGTTACCGGCCACGATCGGGCTGTCGACCAGCGTGTCGTAGTCGGCGGCCACGAACGCTGCTGGCGTGCCGTCGATCGCGGGCAGGCCTGAAACGACGTGTGGCCAATCGGGCGGCAATTCCAGCGTGACCTCGTGCGGACGCGTCGTTCCGTCGGCCACCGTGAGGAAAGTCGGTGCACCATTGATGAGCGCGAACGCGGCTTCGATCCAGTTGGTCCGCACGCTCATCTCGCGCCCGTACACGCGATAGCGGATGGTGACGTGTCCGGCACCGCCGGTGTCGATCCTCCAGCGGTTCTTGCGCGTCTTCGCCGGCGCAGGCAGGCCAGCAGGGGAGACGACCTCGACGGCCTCGACGTGACGGGCAAACTCCCGGACCAGGTACGAGCCGGGCGTCCAGACCGCCATCATCAGCTCGAGGTTGGCCGCGCCCTCGGTCGGGTAGGTCGCCTCGACGTCGATGTAATGCCGCGCCGCATCGGGGAAGCGGAGCGTGTACGTGATGGCGGTCGCGGCTGGGCCTGTCAGCTGGGTGTCCCGGGTCATTGCAAGGTCGGAAGTCGCAGGTCAGAAGTCAGCAGAACGAGGGTGTGAGGCGTCTGATACCATCGAGGCCGATGTACGGGATGGATAGACTGCTGCAGAAATCATAGGAGATTCCGTACCGCGTGCTCACGCCAGGCGAGGTCCTCGACGGCCGCTACGAGATTCTCGAGCTGCTCGCCCGCGGCGGCATGGGTGCGGTGTACCGGGCGCGCCGCATCCTCCTTGGCGACGATGTCGCCATCAAGGTCCTCAGTACCCCGGACGACGCCTCACTGCGTGAACGCTTCCTGCGCGAGAGCCGCGCGGCCGCCCAGCTGCGCCACCCGCACATCGTCAGCGTTCTGGACTACGACGTCGACGACCAGGGGCATCCGTTCCTGGTGATGGAGTACCTGAACGGTCCGAGCCTGTTGCAGCGGGTTGCCCTCGATCGACGCCTGCCCGTCGCGGAAGTCCTCGACATCGCGTGCAACCTCTGTGGCGCGCTACAGCTCGCCCACGACGCCGGCGTCGTCCATCGCGACCTCAAGCCTGCCAACGTCGTCAGCCACGAATACACGCCCGGCAAGTACGTCTACAAGGTCGTCGACTTCGGTCTGGTCAACGTCCGCGAGATTGCGGGCGCGCTGAAGCTGACGATGGAACGTCAGTTCCTCGGCACGGTGGCGTATGCGTCGCCGGAGCAGCTGCGTGGCGAGAAGGTGGACGCGCGATCGGACATCTACAGCTTCTGCGCGATGCTGTACGAACTGCTCACCGGGAGGCCGCCGTTCGAACACGATGATCCGTTCGTCGTGATCACCAAGCACCTCATGCGCGAAGCGCAATCGATGCGCGAGGTGGCGCCCGACATCCCGGTCGCACTCGACGCCGTCGTCCTGCAGGGACTGAGCAAGGACCCGGCGCGTCGGCCTGCGTCGATGGACGCGCTCGCTCGCGCCTTGCGTGACACGCCCGGCGGCACCACGGAGTCCGGATCAACCGCCGCGCCCGGCGGTGCGCCCGAGATTCGCGGGTACGAGCTCGGCGAGTCGATTGGCGCCGGTCGCTTCGGCAGCGAAATCTATCTCGGGACGCATCGAGCGCTCGGGACGCCGGTCGCCATCCGGGTCCTGCGGCACGCTGCGGTTGCCGACTGGGACGCGGCGCGCGATCGTTTCATCCGCGAAGCGCGAGCGATGCAGGTGACGCACCCGAGCGTGTTGCACGTGCGGGACTTCGGCGAGGAGCCGGGGCTCGTGTATGTCGTGACCGACATGGTCGAAGGCGACAGCCTGGCGCAACGTCTCGAGCGTGAGGGACCGCTGTCGTGGCCGGTGCTCGAGCGACTGACGACGCAACTGGTCGACGCCGTGGCGGCGCTACATCGCCGCGGCGCGTTCGTGTGCGGCGTGTCGCCACGCACGATCCGCCTGACCACCGAGGATGGCGAGGAACAAATCCTGGTCTCGTCTGGCGGCGTGGGCCAGGTGCAGGATCTGCTCGGTACGATCAGCGTCGGCGCCCTGCGCGGCGTCGGCCTCGAGGATTCGGAGCTGCCGTACGTAGCCCCGGAGGTGCTGATGGGGGAGGCGCCGTCCGTCGCCGCGGACCTGTTCACCATCGGCGCGCTGGCACACGCGATGGGGACTGGCGCCCCACCCTTCCTCGCACCGACCTTGCCGCAACTGCTCGGCGCGATGCTGCGTGGCACGCCGGAGCCGCTCTCGACGGTGCGGGCCGACATTCCCGACGCCTTCAGCGCCGCGATCATGAAGACGCTCTCGCCAGTGGTGGCCGACCGCCCGGCCGACGCGCGGGCCCTGGCGTTCCTGCTGCCCTGACGCGGCGCCGCTCACCGGACCACGTGGCTCGCCCCGCCCGCGCCAAGCGCACACCTGTTCCGCCTCCGGCTGCACACAAGGTGGTGTCTGGTCGATCGCGACGTCTCGGCGTCACCACGATCGTCCTGCTCGCTCTGGTCTTGGCGATCAAGCTGGCGCTGGCGGTGACGCTCGCGAGTCATCCCCTCGTGCAACCGGTTGGTGAACTCGACTCGGGTGAGTACTGGCGACTGGCGCAACGGGTGGCGGGCGGCGACGTCCTGCTGCAAGGCACGACGTTCTACGTGTCGCCTCTCTACATCTACTGGCTTGCGCTGGCGCAGCTGCTCACCGGCGCAAGCGTGGTGGGTGTGCTGGCCCTGCAGGCCGTCGCCGGCACGCTCGCGGTGTGGATCGCCGCGCTGACGGCGCGCGCGTTGGTAGCGCCCGCCAACGATGAAGCAGGACGCGATAGCGACGGCCCGCAGTGGCGCGCAGGACTCGTGGCGGGTGGTGCGCTGGCCCTGACGGGTATCGTCGCGCTGCAGGAGGCGGTGATCCTGCAGTCGGCGCTCGACGCGCTGCTGATGGCGCTGTTCGCGTGGACGGCCACACGCGCGTTCCGGGGCGGCACTGACGCCTCCCGGGAGGTCTGGTCCGTCGCACCAACGCGTACCGGCCTCGGGAACTGGGCCTGGTGCGGTGTCGCGCTGGCGTTGCTGGCGGCCAATCGCCCCAATGCCTGGATCCTGGGTAGCGTCGTCGCGGTCGCCGCGGTGAGCGAACGTGCTACCACTCGATTACGCGCCGCGGCAGCGCTCGTCGTCGGTGTGTCGCTGGTCCTGGCCCCGTTCGCGGTGCGCACGGCCATCGTGGAGGGCCAGTGGCAGGTCCTGCCCGGACACGGTGGGCTCAACTTCTACATCGGCAACCATGCCTCGGCCACCGGGACGTACACGGTGATCGAAGGCATCACTCCGTCGATCGAAGGGCAGGTCAGCGATGCGCAGACAGTGGCGTCGCTGGCGGAGGGGCGCACCGTACCGCTGACACAGGTGTCGGCGCATTTCGTGCGTCGCGCCCTGGCGTGGTGGCGTGACGCGCCGGTGGCCGCGAGCCGGTTGTTCCTCTACAAGCTGTGGCTCAGCACGCACGCATGGGAGCTACCGGTCAATCTCAGCTACGCCTGGTTCCGCGAGCAGGTGACGCTGCTCGGCCTCCTGCCCGTGGGTGCCTGGTTGCTCGTGCCGGTGGGCCTGGCAGGGAGCATCGCGGGCCATCTCGTGTTGGGCACGTTCAAGCCCGTAGCCGTCGAACTTCAGTTCGACGATCCGGCGAGACGACAGGCTGCGTGGCGGTGGTTCCGGTGGTTGTTGCCGGCGTATCTCGTGAGCGTCGCGATGTTCTTCGTGGTCGATCGCTACCGGGCGCCGGCGCTCGTCCTCGGAGCGATCCACCTGGGTGTGCTCGCGTCGATGCGGCGTCCGGCGGTGGCGTTGGCGTCTCGCCGCACGGCTACCGCGGCCGCCGTCGTTGCGGTCGTGGTGATGGCTGCCGGGTTCATCCCGTTGCCATTCCAGCTCGGACAAGGCGACGCCGACGCACAGATGGCCGTGTTCGCGGTCGCCGACGGTCGCGACGAGGAGGCCGAACGTTGGCTGGCACGTGCGTCCGCGAGTCACCCCGCCCCGGGGATCGCGTCGTTTCGGGCCGGCCTCGGGTGGCAGTCGCGCAACGAGATCGCGCGAGCCGAGCGCGCGTTCAGAGAGGCGCATCGGCTCGATCCCGACGTGTCGGACACGACGTTCGCGCTCGCCAGTGTTTTGTTGCAGCAGGGCAAGGGGGCTGAAGCGCTACCGCTGCTCACGCAACTCGAGGGTGCCGCGCGCACCAACAACGCGCCGCGCCCATGGGAGCAGGGCATCCGCCTCGACGTGGCCCTCGCGCATTGGCAGGCCGGCGACGAGCATCTCGCGCGCGAGGCCCTGCGCGGTCGCCTGCCGGCAGCGGGGCTGCCGCTGTTGCGGGCGCGCGCGCTTGCTGCGGGCGAGGCCCGGAAGGTGGACGTCGCCGACTGGCTGCTCGAGGAGTACCGCCGCTATGTGCCCGGCGATGCCGAAGTCACCGAAAAGCTCGGATTGATGCGGGCGCAGCTCGGCGACGTGCCAACGGCGGCGTCGCTGCTCGAGGAAGCGGCGCGACTCGACCCCGCCCGCGCAACCGCCCGCTTCAACCTCGCGATCATCAGGGCTCGGCAGGGCCGCCGCGACGATGCGGTCGCGTTGCTGCGCGAGGCGCTGCGCATCGACCCGACGTACGCCCAGGCCGCCGGCGCACTCCGCGAAATCCTGGGCACGCCATAGAACGACGAACGACGAACGGGAACTCAGGGGCGGCAGTTGGCCGGTCGGTAGTCGGCAGTGCAGTCGGACGGTGCACGAGTCGGCCTGGTCATTCGCGCGCGTGGGCTGTGGACGACTTTCGGGTTTGGCGTTGCATTCGACATTCCCGCCTTCCCGCATTCCTGCATTGCTGTTCCTACGTCGCCGACGCGCGTCGGACGGCCGGCGCCACCTCGGCGCCGAACAGCTCGATCGCCTTCATCACCTGCGCGTGCGGCAGCGTGCCGACGCTGATGTGCAGCAGGAAGCGATCGAAGCCGAGAATCTCACGCTGCAGCAGGATCTTGTCGGCGACCTGCTGTGGGCTGCCGACGAACAATGCGCCATCCGGCGTCCGCATCGCGTCGAACGCCTCGCGGGTCATCGGCGGCCAGCCGCGCTCGCGGCCGATGCCCGACATCGCGACTTCGTATGGCGGGAAGAACTCGTCGGCGGCCCGCTGTGATGTGGCGGCAACGTAGCCGTGTGAGTTGACCGCCACTGGCAGTCGCCCGTGCCCGGCCTGTGATGCGGCGGCCTGGTGCAGGTCGACGAACGGACGGAAGCGGGCCGGCTGTCCGCCGATGATGGCGAGCGTCATCGGCAGGCCGAGGCGCCCGGCGCGGTCGGCCGACGCCGGTGTACCGCCGACGCCCACCCACACCGGCAGCGGTTGCTGGACGGCGCGCGGATACACGCCACGCCCGTCGATGGCCGGACGGAAGCGTCCACGCCAGCTGACCGTCTCCTGCGCCCGCACCTTCAACAGCAACTCGAGTTTCTCGGCGAAGAGCGCGTCGTAGTCGGACAGGTCCTGTCCGAACAATGGATACGACTCGATGAAGGAGCCGCGGCCCGCGATGATCTCGGCGCGTCCGTTCGCGATCAGATCGACCGTCGCGTACTGCTGATAGACGCGGACGGGATCGTCCGAGCTGAGCACCGTGACGGCGCTCGCCAGCCGGATGCTCGACGTCTGCGCCGCCGCCGCGGCGAGCACGACCGCCGGCGCTGACACGATGAAGTCGCGGCGATGGTGTTCACCGACCGCGAACACGTCGAGGCCGACTTGGTCGGCGAGCCGGATCTCCTCGAGCAGATCCTGCATCCGCTGCGCCTCGCTCACGAGGTGCCCGGTGGCCGGGTCGGGGAAGCGATCGCCGAACGTGGTGATGCCGAGTTCCATCACCACAGGGTACCGGGTTCAGGGTACGGGGTACCGGGTCCGACGCACTGCGGCAATGCGGGGAATGCGGGAATGTCGAACTCCCCGCAAGGCCCAAGGCCCAAGGCCCAAAGGCCCAAGGCCGATTCCGTAAGCAGAAAAGGCCCGCCGGAATCATCCAGCGGGCCCTCGTGTAGCCTGCAGCCCGTAGGCTGTGTGTCTGCCTAGAAATCCACCCGCGCGGTCAGCAGCAGACGTCGTGGCGACGCGAATGACGTCGGACGCCCGTACTGCGCGTTGGGCACGGTCTGGTTGATGATCGTCGCCCGCGTGTAGCTGGCCGGGTCGCCGACGACCTGCGTGCCGTTGAAGAGGCGCGTGCGCGGATCGAGGAACGGGCGGTCGTCCACGCTCAGGACGGTCTGTGTGTTGAACAGGTTGAGCACGCGGGCCTCGAAGCGCGTCGTGAACCGGTTGGCGATCTTCAGGTTGTATGCGGCCAGCAGGTCGACATTCGTCCAGAAGTCGTTGCGGTTGGTGCCGGTCGGCTCGAGGTTGAGGCGATAGCCGTTGTTCCAGTTGATCGCCTTGTCGTTCCACGGGCTGCCGCTCTGGGCGCGGATGTAGGTGCCGAACGACAGCGCGTCGGTGACCATGTACGTGCCGAACACCTTCAGCACGTGCGTGCGGTCCTGCGACATCGGGCCGTAGCGGAAGTCGTCCTCGACGAAATCACCCGGGCCGTCCTGGATGATCGACGAGGTGTTGAACACCTGCGTGTTGGCGCCACCGTAGTCGAAGTCGATGTTGCCCTCGAGGCGGCTCCACGCGTAGCTGGTCGTCAGGCTCCACCGATCCGCCATCCGGCGCGACAACTCCACCGTGAAGGCCTTGTACTTGCGGTCGCCCGGGATGTTGCCGACGGCGAAGCTGCTGGCCGGCAGCGTCCGCGGGTAGTCTTCGATGAAGTCGTCGGCGTCGCGGTACATGTAGAAGACATCGAGGCCCCACGACTTCAGCAGCGGCGTGGCATAGCCGAACAACACCTCGTCGGTGAAGGTCGGGTTCATCGTGTCGAGCAGCACCTTGCCGGTCGTGTTGGAGCCCGGCGTGTCGCTGATCAGCGCGCCGGTCTGTGCGTCGAAGAACGCGTTGTTCTGCACCAGGCGGTTCGGCGCGAGCGAGCGGGCGCTGCTCTTCTGGTCGGTCGCGTAGTAGCGGCCGTAGTTGCCGTAGATCTTGTCGCCCTTGCCCTTGCGCAGCTGATAGTTGGCGCCCAGGCGCGGCTGCAGCTGATCGCCGAAGTCGAAGGTCAGGAAGGTGTTCCGGTCATTGATCTCCTGCGCGAACTCGTCGCGGTTCAGGAGGAGGCCGGCATTGACCACGAGGCGAGAACCGAGCTGGATGCTGTCCTGCACGAAGAAGCCATACGTGCGCGACTTGGACAGCTGCGACGGCTGCGTCGGGTAGTAGAGCGCCTGATACCGGGTGCCGCTCTCGACCAGCGTGATGGCGCCCCAGCCGTTCGAGATACGCGTCAGGTCTTCCTCGGTCGTCTCGTAGCCGAAGCCGACGCGCAGGTCGTGCGACGTCCGGCCCAGCGAGAAGTACGAGGCGCCGGTCGCCCGCAGTTCATCACGCTTGTAGTTCTGGCGATTGAGCAACAGCGCCGCCCCGCCGTAGCGGTAGCTGGTCGCCGGGTCGGTGAAGTAGCCCAGGCTGCGCAGGTTGTTGACGCTGAACGTCGGCTGGTAGCCGAGGTCGGTGCGGGCCACCGCCTCGTTCTCTTCCTTCAGCCGCAGGTACTTCACCTCGAGGAAATTGCGCTGGCCGAAAAACTGATTCCACGATGCCGTCGCGACGCCGTTGGTGCCTTCGCTGTCGGTGGCCACTTCGGGCGAATCGCTGGTGCCGACGCCGCCGTACTGGGTGTCCGACGGGCGGAAGCGGTATCCGACGTTGAGGAACTGCGACGGCGCGAGTGCCGCGGTGATCTTGCCGAACAGCTCGTTGGTGCTCGTCTCACTGTCGGGCACGGCCCCAAGCAGGTTCGTGCGGCCCGTCGTCGAGCTGCGCGCGAACTGGCCAGACGTGTAGAAGAAGATGCGGTCGCGCAGCACCGGGCCGCCGGTCGCGTACGCCGGCACCCAGCGGTCGGTCGTGGCCTGGGCATTGGTGGCCTTCACTTCGTTGACCCACGCGGCCGGGATCGCCTCGAAACGGAGGCCGCCCGACAGCCGGTTGGTGCCCGAGCGCGTCACCGCGTTGGTCACGAAGCCCGACGACCGTCCGAACTCCGCCGAGATGGCGCCGCGCTTGACGTTGAATTCGGCGATGTCGAACTCGTTGACCTCGGTCGACAGGTAGCCGAAGCCCGGGTTGGTGATGTTGACGCCGTCGATCAAGTACGTGTTGTCCTGCCGGCTGGCGCCACCGTTGGGGGCGAAGCCGTTGTTCTCGGCGACGCCGGGAATCAGCTGAAACAAGCCGGCGTACGTGCGCTGCAGCGGCAGTTCCTTGATCAACTGCGCGTCGTAGTTGAAGTTGACCTCGGTGGTCTTCAGGTCGACCACGGGTGCTGCGGCGCTGACCTGGACGGTCTCGTCGAGGTTGAGGCCGAGCACGATGTCGACCTGCGTGTCGACGTCGACCTGCACGACCACGACGCGCTTGGCGGTGCCCACGCCCTGCTTGTTGACCTCGAGGGTGTAGGTGCCGGTCAGCAGCAGCGGGAAGGTGTAGCTGCCGCGCGCATCGGTGGTGGCAGTGCGCTCACCGGGCAACGGGTCGCCGGTGAGGCGAATCGTCGCGCCCTCCACCAGTTGGCCCCCCTGATCGAAGACGACGCCGGAGATCGAGCCGGTGGTCTGGGCCCCCGCCAGGGCGGGAATCAGACACGAGAGCACAGCCAGCGCAGAAGCCAGCCAGCGCTTGGTCACCATAGGAGCTACTCCCTCCCGGAGCAGGACACAGCCACGCCGTCCCTCGGGACCGGCAGTTCACGGCATGTGGAAACGGGGTGATGCTAACGACCGCGCGACGGCGATGCAACAGCGAGGCCGTCGAACGGCGGCGGAAACGCTCAGCATTCGCGGATGCGCGAGTCAGTCCCATCCATCACATGGTTGGGAAATACAGGGAGTTGGATCGGGCACCGGGAACCGGGTTCCGGGAACCGGGTACGAAACCGGCAAATGGCAACCGGGAACCGGCAACGACTATCACTGACGAGTGAGGTAGAGACGGCCGTCCCGAGCAAGGTCGAGGGACGGAGAGCGGGCCCTGCCACCGCCGTTCTTGTTACCCCACCAACGAGGCGGCGTACACGGCGGCTCCGAGCAGGCCGGTCTGGCGATTCAACACGATGTTGACGGGCATTCGCTCGAGCAGGCGGGTCATTGGCGGCTTGGAGCGGAACGCCTCGATGAAGGCAGGATTCTCGAAAGCCTCGAGGATCTTCGAGGGGATGCCACCACCGAGGTAGACGCCGCCGGTCGCCACACACTGCAGGGCGAGGTTGGCGGCGGCACTGCCGTACACCGTCACGAACAACTCGACGGCCTCGGCGCAGTGCGGGTCGCTGCCGTCGAGACCGCGCGTGGTGATCTCGGCCGGCAGGTCGGTCTCGTCGAACTGGGTGAGCAGCGGCGACGCGTTGCCGCTCGTGAACCGCAGCAGGTTGATGAAGCCGCGACCCGAGATCACGTGCTCGTAGGTGGCGCGGCCGTACTCCGCGGTCAGGAACTGCAGCAACTCGATTTCGCGCGGTGTGCGGGCGCCGAAGTCGGCGTGTCCGCCTTCGGACGGCGACGGCACGAGCCGGCCGTGCTGCCGCACGAGGATCGCCTGGCCCAGGCCGGTGCCCGCCGCCATCAGGCAGGCATTGCCGTCGGGGTTGAACTCGCCGGTCTGCAGCACCTGCAGTTCGTCCGGACGCAGCGCCGGCACGCCGTAGGCCATCGCCTCGACGTCGTTGAGCAGCCATGCGCGCCGGATGCCGGTGCTCGCCATCAGCTCACGCCCGTCGATCGACCACGGCACGTTGGTCAGCTTGGCCACCTGCTTGACGTTCGGCCCGGCCACGCCCACGCAGGCGAAGTGCACTTCCTGCGGCCGCACACCCGTGGCGCCGAGGAAGGCCGAGATCATCGCCGACAGCCCCGGGAAGTCGAGCGTGGTGTATTCGCGGACGTCGAGCATCTCCGGTCGTCCACCGTGCGGACGGAACAAGCCGAGTTGCGTCTTGGTGCCCCCGAGGTCGCCAGCCAGCAGCATGGGCGGAGCATACCCGAAGCCGGAAACGACGAACGACGAACGGAAACGGGAAACGGGGAAACGGGAACCGGGAACCGGGTACGGGGTACGGGGTACCGGGTGCCGGGTTCGGGACACGGGACCGGGCCACAGACAAGGCGGACATGCGGGCATGCGGAACGTCGAAGGCAGTTGCCGCCGCGAGCCCATCGCGACCGACGGCCGGGACGGCCGTCCCTACCTCACGACCTCGAGCGACTGCCCACCGCGTCGCACGCCAGGGGCGACTACCGACTACCGACTGCCGACTGCCGACTTGTCCGCCGTAGCCTTGGCGAAGGCGGAAGGCCGTCTGTGGTTTGGTACGCTGCCTGTATGACCGACGCCCGGGTGCCCTCGCGCGTGGTCCGGACCCGCTTTCCGCTGCTGCGGGACGACCAGTTGCGGTCGCTCGCGCAGTGGCAACTCGTGCAGCCGACCCGTGGCCAGGGCGAGAGCTGGTACTCGTTTGCCGACCTCGCGACCCTGCGCGAGGTGCACGACGCGCTCGGCCAGGGCACACCCCTCAAGGCCATCGTCCGCCAGCGCCTTGCGGCGCGACAGGGACAACTGACGCTCTTCGACGGCACCGCAGGGCCGCGAGACGATCAGGCGCGGGCTCGTGTGGTGACGCTGGCGCCCCGCGCGACCCGCGGTTCAGAGGGAGCGGCGGCCACGGCCACCGCGGTCGACACGACGCGCGCCGAAGCCGCGTTCGAACGTGCCACGGCCATCGACGGCGCCCCGGGGCACCCGCCGGCCGCGGTGATGCAGGCCTACCGCGAGGCGCTCGCCATCGACCCCGCCCTCGTGCCGGCCCTGATCAACCTGGGCAACCTGCACTACGCCGACGGACATCTGCCCGAGGCAGCGGCGCTCTACGAGCAGGCGCTGTGCCTGGCGCCCGACACCTTCGAGGCGTGGTTCAACCTGGGCCACACGCACCACGACGAGGGCCGCTTCGCGGAAGCGGTGCGGTGCTACGGACGCGGGCTCGAACTGAGCCCGGAGTCGCCGGAGGCCTGCTTCTACCTGGCGGTGGCGTTCGAGAAGCTGGGCCGGTCGCAGGACGCCCGCCCGCTCTGGCAGCAGTACCAGCGGTTGGCGCCCGACGGGGAATGGATCGCGCTGGCGCGCGAGTTCGGCGAGTGATCAGCGAACGCGGAAGGTGATGATGCCGCGGACCGGATCGTACGGCGAGACGCCGACGGTCACGCGATCGCCGGGCACCACCTTGATGCGGAACCGGCGCATGCGCCCACTCAGCTGGGCGAGGACTTCCTGACCCGAGTCACACTGCACGCGATACAACCCGCCACTGTGTACGGCCGTGACGGTTCCCTGGACATCAATCAGATCGTCTTTGCTCAATCAGTACGTCTCCAACAGTGCATTGTCGCACGGCCGCGGTCGCCCGGGCACGACGGCCGGCCGAATGGCTAGTCGAGGGCCCGCACCGCTGCCTCGACCTGACGCGCGAGTGCCGCGTAGTCGTCGCCCTCCAGGCGGATGGGCGCCCCGAAGCGCACGGTGACGGGACCGACCCTCGGGAACTTGGCCTTCTGATGCAGCACCCGATCCGCACCGACCAGGCGGACCGGCACGACGGGAACGCCCAGCCGCGCGCCAATCATCCCGATTCCGGCCCTGAATTCGTTGATCTCACCCTCCATCGTCCGCTTGCCTTCGGGGAAGATCAGCAGCGACTGCCCCTCCTCGAAGAGCTGTCCGATGTAGCGCAGCGTCTGCCGGGCGCCAGCCTCGCGCTGCGGGATGGGGAACGCGTTGAAGAACAGCGACGCGAGGTAGTAGTTGAGCCCGTTGGTGACGCGCTGGCGCGTCGAGTAGCCGGCCGGGTGGAAGTGCGGCGTGAAGAACTCCTTCGCCATGGCGACGGCCGTCGCGTATCGCCACGTCCGCGGCAGCGCCATCAGGATCACCGGCGTGTCCATGTGACTCTGATGGTTGGCGGCGAACACCACCGGCCCCTCGAGACCCGCCAGGTGCTCGAGCCCCTCCGTGCGCACCCGTGCGAACACGCGTCCGATCGGCAGGATCCACGTCGGCAGGCTGGCCCGCCGCACCCAGTACGGCAGTGGCGCCCGGTTCCACTTCGGAAAGTCGATCAGGTAGGGTCCGCTCCCTGGCCCGTCCGTCTGGGAGTCGGAAGCCGTGCCTCTTTTGGGTAGGGACGGCCCGCCGGGCCGTCCGACATCTGTCAGTGCACTCGGCGACCGCGTCAGACCGGATTCGTTCGTCGAGCGCGTCGCATCAGAGCTCGGCCCGGCCAACAGCGCCCGCACATCACCCACCGTCGCTGCGCCCGCAAACGCCGCCTCGTCGAGGATCGTCTGGAACTGCTGCTCGAGCGCCATCAACAACTCGACCCGTTC